>JASMTM010000087.1:0-3020 GCA_041694295.1 Petrotogales bacterium | reverse complement strand
CAATTAATCGATTTATCATTTTTAACGTTGTAGTTTTACCGCAACCCGAAGGACCAATTAGTATTGTTAATTTTTTATCTTCTATTGTTAGACTTAAGCCATTAACCGCTTTTGTTCCATCATCATAATGTTTTCTCAAATCTACGAGTTCTATAGCCACTTTCTCAACTCCTTTCCCGATTTATCTTTTTCTTTCTATCTTTAAACCCTCTGATGTTACTGCGTTTTCTAGAGCTAATAGTCCGTAGTTTACAGCAATTCCCAAAGCTGAAACAATAAGAGCTCCTAATAAAATCATACTAAAACGTGATCTGCTTAGACCGCCAAATATAAAATACCCAAGTCCTTCAGCGCCTATCAAATATGCAACAGTAGTAACACTAACTCCAATAACTGCAGCATTCCTCACTCCGGCCATAATTACAGGCATTGCAAGTGGTAATCTTACCTTGAAAAGTATTTGTCGCCTTGACATGCCCATTCCTCTGGCTGCCTCTACCATTGCAGGATCAACAGTTCTTATCGCAACCAGTGTGTTTCTTATCATGGGCAATAATGAATAAACAATTATTGCGATTATTGCTGGAACAATACCAATACCCGCTTGAAAAGGAGCCAATAAAACTACCATTACGCCAAACATCGCCAAACTCGGTATTGTCATTAATATACTGGCTATATAGATCACTATTCTTGCTATCTTTCTATGATGAGAAATAAAAATTCCTATGGGAACAGCAATAACAATAGCTATTGGAATAGCGATACCAATAATCTTTAGATGTTGTGCTAACTGTCTCAGAACAAGCTGGTTATTTTTAATTAAGTATTCAAGTACTTCCAACGCTGTTCCTCCTTTCAAAAATAAACAGGAGTAGAGAAATATTATTTGATTTTGTAAGAGGATTTTTTATTAAGGCGGTCATGTGTATAAACAAACTCGTACAAAGTTCTAACAAGTATACGAATCAAGTGTCAAAATTTCCGCTTTACAGAATATATTATAGCATATCATTAAGAAAGTGCCAAATGAGGTTAAAAGACAAGCTTTTATTTGTTAATAGCCAGAAAATTTATTTAATTGTCTTAGAGAATCCGTCAATGAATGTAGTGCCTTTTCAACAACTATAACATAGCAAATAATTTCTTTCCTTTACTGAAATGTCAGTCAAATGTACTAAATTTCCTGGTTATTTTATTAATTTTAACATGACTATGTGCTAGAAAATCTTTATAAAACCAACTGACCTGGAAAAAATGTTAGAAATTCTAATTATTTATGGTAACATAATCTTGAGATAAAGTTATCTTAAATTTATAAACCATTTCTCATAGGGGGTGTGTTCATGTCAAAGGTTACTCTGATCATTTTCAGTTTGATCATTGTTGTTATGGGGATTTTAGGTTTAACTAACATGGACTGGGCTACAGAACCGTCATGGCATGCGTGGTTAAAGATCATCATTGGAGTTATAGGATTAATCATTGGATTTGCAGACAAAGGTAAAACCGCTACATAATAATTAAAAAAGCGGGGTCAATTCCCCGCTTTTTACTTTCGATTACTTTCCCTTGAACATCATTTTTAGGTCTTCTTCGACGGTACCTATCGGCTTAATGTCAAATTTGTCTACCAGAATATCAAGAACATTTGGTGATATGAAGGCTGGTAATACAGGTCCAAGTCTTATACCTTTTACTCCAACATACAATAAAGCAAGAAGAACTGTTACCGCCTTTTGTTCATACCATGCAATATCATAAGATATAGGGAGTTCATTAATATCTTCAAGATTGAAAGCTTCCTTCAGTTTCAAGGCTGTTTTAACCAGTGAGTAAGAGTCGTTACACTGTCCGGCATCTATTACTCTTGGAATGCCTTCAATATCTCCAAAATCAAGCATATTGTAACGATACTTTGCACATCCAGCCGTTAAAATAACTGCGTCGCGCGGGAGCTTCTTTGCAAGCTCAGTATAGTATCCTCTTTCTTTAAACCTTCCATCGCATCCTCCCATAACAAAGAAACGTTTGATTTTTCCCGATTTTACAAACTCAATAATTTTATCTGCAAATTCGTCTATCTGTGCATGTCCAAATCCGATGGGAATGTTCTTACCCTCTCTTTTTTTCAAACTACCCATTTCTTTTGCCTTCTCAATAACACGCGTAAAATCTTTGGACTTTCCATCTGTTCTATTTGGTATATGTTTTACTCCTGGCCATCCGACAAGCCCTGTTGTGAAAATCCTATCTTTGTAGTTATCCAGAGGTTTCTGTATACAGTTCGTTGTCATTAAAATTGCTCCATTGAAATCAGAAAACTCCTTCTGCTGCTTATACCATGAACCGCCGTAATTTCCTATTAGATGTTCGTACTTCTTAAGTTTCGGATATGCATTAGCAGGTAGCATTTCACCATGAGTATAGACGTTTACTCCGGCATTTTCTGTCTGTTCCAATAACTCTTTAAGATCAAGCAAATCATGTCCGCTAACAAGAATACCCGGACCTTCAACCGTTCCTGTGAATACCTGTGTAAGCTCAGGATTCCCGTATGCAGATGTATTAGCATTATCCAGTAAATCCATGACCTCTACTGCGTACTTACCTGTTTTCATTATTAACCCAACATAATCATCAACTTTCAGTGAATCATCTATGGTAGATTCAAGTCCATCCTCTAAAAAGTGAAGAATATCGTCATTTGTTTCATTAAGTATATAAGCGTGGTCTGCATAAGCTGCTATCCCTTTAAGACCGTAGGTAAGGAACTCTCTCAATGATCTTATGTCATCATTCTTTGTATCAAAAACTCCTATATTCTTACCTTTGTTTATCCAGTCCTGCAAATTCCTCTTTGATTCCCACTTTGCCGGCTCAGGGATATCTTCATCATACTTTTTTCCACTTTTTTCTTCGAATTTCTCAAGTAACTTGTCTCTTATCCTCTTTTTCATTTCAATTGCTCTCTCAATTTTTTCAGCAATGCTTTCGGGATCGAAGTTGACATTTGTTAT
>JASMTM010000086.1:0-2862 GCA_041694295.1 Petrotogales bacterium | reverse complement strand
TATCCTCCTCTTCTTCATAGTAAACCGGATTCCCTAAATAATCCAAGCCATATTTATGGCTGGTTACCTCTATTTTCTCACAAGTTATTCCTGAAATGATTGTGTCGGAAGTATACTCAAATTCTAAGGTGCCGTTTATGCCTACATTCCATAAATCATACGTCCATTTGGCGTTGTTGTCTATCCAAACTTGAGATTGAGCGTTAGGGGTGGTTGTTAGAAATGCGATAAATGCCAGTAAGCAAAGGCTTAAGAGCTTGTTTGATTTGTTTTTGTGATGTAGTTTCATGACGTGGATGTAAAAGTTATCTATCAAAGATAGTTAATTCAGATATTTTGGGGCCAAAAATATCGGCTTTTTTGATAATAATTTTAATAAAACAGAGCTGGGATGAGTTGTGACTTCCCTCGTTTTTTTAAGGAAAAATGAATTTGCTTGAACAAATCAGTTGCTGCAAATAATAAAGCGCTTTGATTTTAGCTGTAAAAGGTAATTTATTTACTTATCCGCATCACCTTTGTCTTTTCCTTTGAACTCTTGCCTGAGAAAGCCTCCCACAATTATTACACCCATTCCAATCATAAAGCCATATTTTTCAATTTTCGCGTCGTGATAAACATCTGTAAAGGCCACAATGAGTAGCGCAACTAAAGCAATAAAAAGAAGAATCAGAAAAGTACGGAGAACAATTTTGCCTTTGTTCATAGCTGTTGAGTTTAGTATTTTTCACAAATTACGATAAATTCTTTGGAATCTTTGCTTAGCGGATTTCCCTGGTAATCGCCCAGTATTTCATAATTTTCGCCAAAAAGTGAACGTTCCACCAAGTGCTCCAGCTCATACCTGAAAAACAACCGCAAGGGCAGGTGCCAGTCTTCGCGCTGCTCCTGTCCTTTTTCCAGCCATTCGAGCCTGAAGTGGATTTGAATCTGTTGGTTGATAATGTCAGGATGGGTACTGACAATGCGTCGAAGGGATTGTCCGGGAGCATATTCTCCTTCGAAGTCAGTTATGTTGTCCATTCCCTTGGCAAGCTGCACGGGATTGGGAACGAAAGTGTCGAAAATAAACGTGCCTCCCGGAGCCAGATGATTGAAAACGTTATTGAGAGCCTGGAGTTGGTTTTCTTTTTCCAAAACATGCATCAATACTCTGAAAGGCGCCAGAATTAAGTCAAATTTTTCATCGCAATGGAAATCTTCGATGCTTTGCTGGCTGACCCTGTGCTGTTGTCCCGAAGGTAATTTTTGCTTAAGCTGGCTAAGCATTTCCGGACTCACATCAATGCCATAAATATCTGCGCCCGAATGCATCGCATCAATGAAAAACCTGCCGGTGCCCACTCCGATATCAAGTACTTTTCCACTGGTTGCTCTGATTTTGTCCATAAAAAACTGATGGTCGGTGTCGTCGCGCAACTCCCGGTAAATGGTGTCATAAAACCGGGCAAATGCCTTTGGATATTCGTGTGCCATTTTTCTGAGTATAAATTAGCGTTTGTTTATAATGTCATTCGCTTTATTGGTAAAATTCCAAATAACAAATAATACTAAATCAACAAATTACAATGCGTTTAAAGTCAGTAATATACTGATTTGTTTTGGTTTTCAAATATTGCTTTTTAGAATTTATTTGGATTTTGAAATTTGTCATTTGGTGCTTCATTTGAAAGAATACTTTATTTATAAGCGAACTCTATTTAAACCCCATTAGCTTTTTTACTTTGTCTGTATTCTCCTTCGATGTCAGCATTTCCAGCAATCGGAAGGCTACGGGCATGGCTGTTGAGGGATTCCAGGAGGTGATGACTTTATCCGTTTCCACAACGGGTTCTTGTAACACATCCACTCCAAAGTCGCGTAAAGCCTGCTGTCGTTGTGGGTTCTGGTTGTAGGTAGTGCCTTTTTTCCCTTTCAGGATGCCGCTTTTTCCTACCGGAAGTGCAGCCACACAAACGGCGGCTATGGGCTTATCCTGAGTATGGAATTCCCTGATGAGGGAAAGAAATTTCTTATCATAGGCCTGATCGTAAAACCCGAATTCTTCAAAACCTCCCGGGATGGCCAGGGCATCGTAGTTTGAAGTTCTGACATCATCAATAAGATGATCGGCCACCGCTTTTTGTCCAAAAGATGTTTTGACCTCTTTGCTAAACCCGCACGAGTCCAAAATGGTGGTGCCATCACCTTCCATCCGGTTCCAACCCATCACGTCGATAAAAACACTGGCTTCGTAAGTTTCAAATCCTTCCGCAAGAAGGAGAAGTATTTTTGTCATCTGAATATTTATTTCTTCAAAGATATTAATACAGACTGAATTATTAAAGACAACTGTAGTTAGTGTCCGTTTATAATAATATAATCTTTTGTCGAAAAAGCATCAAATAACAATCCCAACGTTTTCGAGAACAAATCCCAAATAAACTACAAGTTTTAATTAATCAAATTCGAAACAGATTTATAAATACCAGATATTTAAGTTTTTATGATTGGCTTTTGTGAATTGAATATTATTTGTTATTTGGTGCTTGTTTTTTGGGATTTTACAAATTAATAAAACGAATGACATTATAGACAAGCACTAGTTAGTCTACCACAAAAGGAATATCTTTTAACCACTTCTCTATCTTTGCCCGGATTTTTAACTTAAATTTTTACACTTATGATGAATTATCAGAGAGTATCAAATAATCGTGTTTTTCGATTCCGGCAGTGGAGCCGTTCGCGTTATGGTGTTTTCAATTCGCTGAAGAAAACAGTGGTCATTGCCAATATGGTGTTGGCTTTTGCGATGGTTTTTGAATTGAAAACTGCCGAAGCGCAGGGAGACACTGCGCGTATAGAGCAGACCATCGACATGGA
>JASMTM010000085.1:0-2903 GCA_041694295.1 Petrotogales bacterium | reverse complement strand
CAATTAATCGGAAAGAAACTTTTGTAAACTTTTAAGGAAATTGTATATAATAAATTCTATTGTCTATAAACCATATGGTGCTAATTTTTCATTTGTTCTACCCAACACCCAAAACCCAACACCTAGAATCGATTTTATAAGTTTTGCATTTGCTTTCCTTCAAGCGCCTCTCTTGGAGCGTCTTGCACCATCTGATCAAGCCTCTCTCTTCGATCGGCTTTTTTCATTTGTTCTACCCAACACCCAAAACCCAACACCTAGAATCGATTTTGTTTTACTGATGAATAATGTAAGACCAGCAAACTTCTAAAGCTTAAGTCACTGATTCTTCTTTTCTCAATTCTCCAATCTTTCTCCAATCTCATACCTGTATAAGGCCCCCATTTTCTAAAATAATAATGTTTTAGGCGCTTGACAAATAGTTCATTATGTTGGCTTAAATATCTCTTTAGCCATTCAATCTGTTGGTTCAATTTATCAATCTTATCCATCATCCCCAATCTTGCTAACATTTCAGTTCTGTGAAACCACATCATCCATTCTTTGTCATTCATATTTTCAAATTGAGGTTTAAAATCATGCATGCAAAATGATGCAGGTGAAATTAGCTGTCCTTTTGAAAGAACGTTAATAGAAGGTATTGGAGATAATTCAATGAGTTTTTTAATTGCTTCCATAATTATCTCTTTGTTTTTTTCATTTCTCCAGCTTTTTGAAAAGGCCAGAAGTCTTAGATGGTAAATACCTGGCCATATAGCTCCCTTAGAAAACACTAATTTGTTTTTGTACACTTCAGTAATTTCATCAAGTGAGTTAACCCTGGTTACATACTCAAACGCTCTTAGCGCAGCTTCTATTTGTTCCTGAACAAATTCTTTATTATCAAAACCAGCATAACAGAACAACGTGGCTCTTATTAATCTCGATCCACCAAAACCCTTTTCATCCAGTATTCTACCAACCTTTTCAAGACAACCATTATCAAAACTATCTTCTCTTTTCTCCAGTTCTGAAAGCATTTTAGTAAAAAAGGAATTACCGTTATCCAGACCTTTTTCAAAAAATACTCTTATAGCAGTTTCAACACCATTTTCACTATGAAGATCTTGATCGATCCAGCCTGATTTATTCTGCTGTTTTATGAAGCCCCGTACTTCTGGATCATCTAATATTTTACTTTGCAAATAGTTGATTTTATTACCCAAAATCTCTTTGTTGACTCTGTATTGAATTGATGGGCAACTTTCATTTAACAAGAAATTTATCGTTTTCTTCATAGTAGCCTCCAGTTGAATTAAACAGAACTAGTAACTACTGCTATTATAATTACTAAATACCTATACAGTACTAGATAAATAAACTGTAGAACAATTCTAAATTATAATGGGTCTAAATTACACATTTCAAAGAAATAATTCCAGGAGGTAAATTATGAAAAGAAAAGAACTTAGCGACTTTGAAAAATTTGTAATATTTGAAAAAGGTACCGAAAAACCTTTTTCAGGAAAATATAATGATCACTTTGAAGAAGGAATGTATGTCTGTAAAAATTGTGGCATACCACTTTACACGTCAAATGATAAGTTTCGCTCACATTGTGGTTGGCCAAGCTTTGATGATGAAATACCCAATGCGGTTGAAAAGCGCCCTGACCCAGATGGCATAAGAACTGAAATATCCTGCAGCTATTGCGGAGCTCATCTGGGCCATGTATTTAAGGGAGAAAAATATACAGAGAAAAATATCAGGCATTGCGTAAATTCAGTTTCACTGGATTTCATTAAAAAAGATGATATACCCACTCTTAACAGAATATATTTTGCAGCTGGCTGCTTCTGGGGTGTTGAACATTTAATAAAGGAGCTTGATGGTGTCGAACGAACACGAGTTGGCTATATGGGAGGCCATATGAAACTTCCTAGTTATAAACAGGTTTGTATGGGAATAACCGGTCATGCTGAAACTGTTGAAGTGATTTATGACCAAAATATCACAACTGAAAAACTCATAAAATACTTTTTTGAGATACATGACTTTACCCAGATAGATCGCCAGGGCCCCGACATAGGAAATCAGTATAGAAGTGTAATTTTCCATACAACAGAACAACAGAAAGATATTGCGGAAAAACTTAAGAAAAAACTTGAAAAGAATTATGAAGTTGCTACAAAAATCGAAAAAGCAAAAACATTTTGGCTAGCTGAAGGTTATCACCAGCGTTATTATGAAAAAACGAAGCATTCACCTTATTGCCATTACGAAAGAGAAATTGATTGGCAATAGAATTAGCTTCGGATTTTCAAATAATTAGCAGTATAATACCCTCAAAGGGGGTGCGTTAATTATGAAAAAATTAATTACAATATTTTTCGTTATTTTATTAGCTACGCTTTCAATGGCAGGGCTTTCACTGGGAATAAATAATGTAGTAGCAATGACAGAATCTTTTACTGATACACCTTTATCCGGTTTCGTAGGCATTGATGTTCTCGGTCTCGATGCACGATATGAGCTGGGACCATTGGTAGTTGGTATCGAAACACCTTTCATGATGTTCACGCTCTCTGAAGATACACGAGTAGGTACCAGTCCAATTATTCCCGGAATAGCCTGGCATGGTTATATAGGGGCAAAGGTTGGGTCCAATATACATACTTGGAGATATCGGTCATACAATTGCTCTAGGTGAACAATCTGAATTGGGTTTTTCTCCTTTGCGTCTGGGTGCAGGAATAAGTATAGGTAACCACATATATTTAGAGCTGACTACAGTCACAATTTTACAAAAATTATCCGAAACAATAGGCAAGATATTTACTTTACAGGCAGGATTTACTTTCTAAAATTTCCATATTAATTTTCACTAAAAAAGCATCCCTTATGGGATGCTTTCTTATCATTGA
>JASMTM010000084.1:0-5876 GCA_041694295.1 Petrotogales bacterium | reverse complement strand
GTAATGAAGCTTCAAGAGGAACAACCAGTAAACGAAAATGTTCTGAAGAGCTAAATTTCTTGTCAAGTTTCTCGATAAGATCACCGGTTAATGAAGAGTCGATAATCAATTTAATGGCTGAAAAGCCATCGTCTGTAGGATAATACCAGGAATGGTCCTTTTCATAATCATTTACTATTCTTTCGATCTCTTCTTTCTGCTCATCTGCAAAATGAATTTCCATTAATCTTAGTGCCACAGCATCGCCTTCTTTGCAGAAAATATCTAATGTTAAACATAGAATAGCATAAGATATATTATAAAGGGCTATTACTGAATACAAAATGTATTACATCGTATACATCGAGTCCGTTGTTTGAAGCCATGTTGTACTATTCTATGAGATTAATAACTTCTTCAAAGCTTTTTGCTACTGCACAATCTACTTCTTCAACTTTTCCGTTACTGTCAAATAGAATAAAATCTATTCCAGCTCTTCGTGCACCCTGGAGATCACTTTCAGGATTATCTCCTATGTAAATTGATTTCTTAAGAGGGACACCTGAGAGCTTTGAGGCTTCAAAAAATATCTTTGGTTCTGGTTTTGGTTTACCTACTCGTTCAGAAGTCAAAACGAACTCAATGAATCTATCCAGATTAACTTTTTTGCTTCTTCCTTGCTGGACTCTCTCCACGCCATTTGTTATAACAGCCATCCTTTGCCCTTTTTGTTTTAGATATTCGAGAGCTTTTTTTGCGCCTGGCATAAAAAAGGATAGGCTTGATAATTCATCAAGATATTCTTTAGAAGTCAATTCGGGATTGCCATCGTTGATTCCGGCAGCTTCGAAAAACTCTTTAAAGCGGGCTACAACGATATAATCCTTTTTGTATTTCCCCTGAGAAAAATAACTCCACCACTTTTCGTTAATCTTTTCATACAGTTCATAGGTTTTTTCATCTACTGTTATTTCATAACGTTTCATCGCTCTTTTTAATGCTTCTTTTTCAGATTTGCTGAAATCCAGCAGTGTATTGTCCAGATCAAAATAAACTATTTCGTATTTCAAGAGAATCATTCCTTTCCTATATTGAAAATTACCTTCATTGATTTTTTTGCGCGGGCAAAAGCTTCTTTATAATCACTCAACTTGTATTCAGAGTCAATCATGGGCAGAACATGGATAGAATCATTCGCGAGTGCTTCTATGGCATCATGAAAGTTACCGCATCTTGATCCTAACAACTGTATCTCGTTAACGACAGCCTTTGAAAGATTGACACAGTTATTTCCTGCATATGTACTTTTTAAAATAATGGTACCTTTTGGTTTTGTTAGAAACAGGCTAGCCTCCAATCCCTTTGAGTTTCCTGTGGCTTCAATTATGATATCAAATTGCTCTTTATAATCAGGAAAAAACTCCTTTTCATAGTTCTTAAATTCAACGTGTGTTGTTTTTAATGTGGTTATTCTTTCAGAATGTTTACCAAATAGTATGTGTTTAATTTTTCTGGATTCAAGAACCTGTGAAATCAAGAGTCCCAATTTTCCGTCTCCCAGTACTCCGATCAGTTTGTCTGAGGAAAACTCTAAACACTCAAAAATTTGAAATGCAGCTGCCAGAGGTTCCACAAAAACAGCTTCATTATCTGTTACATTATCTGGCAGGATGTGTACATTTTCATCGGGTAAAATTAAGTATTCAGCAAATGCTCCATTCCAATTATCAATGCCAAGGACCTTTATATTTCTGCAGTGTTTTTTCAGCCCTTTTTTACACATGTCGCACTGTCCGCATCCGATATTTATCTCACCAACAACGCGTTTGCCCGGTAGATGATCTTGATTGCTTTCTTCTACGATACCAACGAATTCATGACCTGGAATGCCTTTGAATCCCATGTAGCCCTTTGTGATTTCAATATCGGTATCGCAGATGGCAGCTTTTTTAACCTTTATAAGTGAATAATTAATGCTTTTGTAATCTTTTAAAGTGGGTTTTTGAACTTCTTTCAATTGCATTTCTCCGTCAAAAAACAATGCCTTCATTCAATCACCTTCTATGGCCTGTTTGACGTCAGCTATGATGTCCGAAGAGTTTTCAAGGCCCGTAGAAATGCGAATAGTCTTCTTTTTAAAGCCAAATTGGTGCAGTTTATCTTCCGGATAATCTTTGTGTGTCATTAATGCAGGAATCTCGACGAGTGTTTCAGCATCTCCAAGGCTTACAGCGAGCTTTAGCATCTTCAATTTTTTAATGAATGTTCTTGCTATATCAAGATTACCACGTAATTCGAAACTAACTATTCCACCAAACCCTGACATCTGATTTTTCGCAATTTCATGTCCGGGATGATTTTCAAGAGAGGGATGTAAAACCCGTTCAACTTTTGGATGATTCTTGAGAAATTTTGTTAATTCTAGTGCATTGTTGTTGTGCCTTTCCATTCGTAAATGAAGAGTCTTAAGCCCTCTTATAAGCAACCATGCATCAAAAGGACTCATAACACCTCCGAGTTCACACATATATCCAAATTTCAGATTGTGTATATACTCCTGGTCCTTAGATATAGCAATCCCGGCAACTACATCACCGTGACCAGAGATGTACTTGGTAGCGCTATGAACGACTACGTCAACACCATATTCAAGGGGTCTTTGAAAGTATGGTGTAGCGAATGTATTGTCAACAACAACTGAAACACCATTTTTTTTGGCTAACTCAGTAACTGCCTCAATATCGATGATTTCCATTGACGGATTGGTAGGCGTTTCGAAGAATATAACTTTGGTTTTATCTGTTATCAAATTTTCTATTGCATCAATTTTAGTCATATCCGTAAAAACTGTTTTTATTCCATATTTGGGTAACAGTGAATTTAGTGCAGAAAATGTTGAGCCATACAGGTTTCTGTGTGCAATTATTTCATCACCTTTTTTTGTTAGTGATAGAAGTACGGTTGTAATTGCTGCCATTCCAGATGAGAATGCAACTGAATCTGTTCCCTTTTCCAGAGCTGCCATCCTTCGCTCAAGGAGATTCACAGTTGGATTTCCACCACGAGTATAAACATATGCCTTTCTTTTGAAGTCGAATGTATCCTGTGCTTGCTTTATATCCTTAAATGTAAAGGTTGAAGTTAAATAGAGAGGATTGTTTAATGCCTGATGCTGATCTTCCTCTTCTCCTGCATGAATGGCCAGTGTATCAAAGTTAGATTTTCCTTTTTTATTCATAAGAACAACTCCTTTTCAAAGAAACCAAATTATTTTAAAAAATCTTCTTTTCTTTATCTATTCACTTTGACAAAATATTCAATACTTCTATCCCATGTTTTTTCCTGTTCATCGGTAAAATAGCATGCAGGTAACTCACCGCGACGTTGATGATATTCAATGCATTCACAGCATTTACCTTTTCTCGGACAACCAGGGTAGGTACAATTACATTTCTTGAGATTTTCATTGAGAGAACATTCCATTATAAAACCTCCTGTCATAATTCTGATGTGATAATATTTTACCAAACACAAATGGTTAAAGAACGGGAGTGTTAAGAATGAGAAAAATCATTATTGTGATATTTCTATTATCTTTAACTGTAAGTGTTTTAACTCGACCCTTTATACCAGATGAGGTATCAAATCAATGGAGTAAATTAATTGGGAAATATGCATTACAATGTGGTGAGCATTTTTATATTAGAGAGAAAGACAGCAAGCTTGAAATGCTTTATAACTTGCATGAGGGAGAAGAAATTAAAGGAGAAAAGCTCAAATTCAACGATGTGGATTATCTCATAATAACCCTTGAAGAAATTAATGAAAATGAATACAGATTGACTGACAACAATTTGTTTACCTACGATGTTATCGTTTTTCAAAGAGATGAGGAAGGTATCGGTATATCATGTAAGGTTGGTAGAGGGTACTACAATCGAAAGATGTTTGGAGGAGAACCCTTTAACAAAGGAGGAGGTTTTAGAATAGAACCCATTAAACCTGTTGAGTTACTTAGACCACTTGCTTTGAGTGCCACACCCCCGAGAGAAGAAAGAGATTTTTTAGAACCTGATCTTGTTAATCTTGAAGCGCTGGACGATTCGCTTATGCTTGATATCCGATATGCAACGGAAAACAATTTTATGGGTAGCAGGATGTATGAGATAGCCAGAGCTTATATGCAAAGGCCCGCAGCGGAAGCACTGGTAAGGGTTAACAATAAAATGCACGATTATGGACTGGGTTTGATCATATATGACGCATACCGTCCCTGGTATGTGACAAAATTATTCTGGGATGCAACTCCTGAAGATAAGAAGGATTTTGTTGCAAATCCTGCATTTGGTTCCAGGCATAACAGAGGGTCTGCGGTAGATTTGGGACTTTATGATCTCGAGACAGGTGGACCTATAGAGATGATATGTGGGTTTGACGAATTTTCTGAAAGAGCATATCCGGATTATCCGGGTGGTACCACAAGAAAACGATTCTTGAGAGATTTGCTAATTGAAGAAATGAAAAAAGAGCGATTTAGTGTTTACCCTTACGAATGGTGGCATTACGATTATTATACCTGGAAAAGTTATGGTATCTTAAATGTAACATTTGAAGATCTTGAGTGATCATATATAATAAAAGACCTCTCAAATGAGAGGCTTTTTTTACATATCGCCCGAGAGAAGCTTGCGGGTTTTGTAAACTGCAATCTTCCACATAAAATATGAACCTGCTAGACTGACCAAAAAAAGTAAAAGACTCATTAACCATGGCTGAATATAATCCCTTGTAAAATATCCAATTGCAGCCATTCCAGCAACATAACCAAAAGTTATCAGTATCGAAAATAGAACATTCAGATTTTGCTTTATTGCTTTTTGAGGGTTATCCCATTCCAGCATAGGTCTAACAGCATCAATAATGAACTGTATGATATTAAGAAACGTTATAGTTAACGCCGAAATTATGAAAGCAAGAATAATTTCAAATACGCTTGCATTTAGAATTACTCCTATGGCTATAGTCCCTATAAGAGGTCCAATAAAACTGATGGTACTTACATGTAAAAGCTTTATTGTTAACACAGTTTGAGACTTTACTGGAACAATTTTTAATTCGGGTAAATACTTACCCTCTCTACTGAAAATTGATGAGGCAAGTCCATTTATTCCACCACTTAAAATACCTATGAGTGTGGCGATAGGAATGAAATATGGTTTAAGTGCCTGTATATAACTTTCGAACTGCGATAATTGCCCTGTTTTATAGGTACTGAGTAGTATGATGATCATAACAGGAAAGACTATTACATTACCAAAACCATTGAATGTAAACGATGGTACTCTAAGGAAATATTTCCACTCTCTGGAATAAAGCGCAGAGAATCTATTTTTTTGTTTTTGCAGATAAAGTGCCAGTTCGTCTGCTTTGTATTCCTGTTTTTTAGCGAAATGTTCCTGGAGCTGGTTGTACATGTTATAGTACAATTTTTTTCCTATCAATAGCAGCGCACCAAATAAAACAACATGCAATAAAATATATAAAAGAAACCAAAGCAATCCAGGTAATCCTTTACTAATTAGCGCTTTTGAAGCCAGTATTGCGGGTGGATATACTTTACCAATTCTTACTAGTAAACCTTCCGGGTCGGAAAACATTTCCATTATGCGAGCTGGCGACATATCACCGGACATTCCCTGGGAATTAACTAATGCCACAAAGATTACTATTGCCACAAGTAAAAGTGAGCTTATAAAATATATAAGGAAGTCACGGTGCTTGCTAAATCTGAAAACCCTTGCCAGTGGGAATACCACCAGCGCTGTTATAGTAACAGGTAGAATCTGTGATAACAGGAAAATGATTATTCCGTAGATCCAGAATGTTAATCCTGCAGA
>JASMTM010000083.1:0-2782 GCA_041694295.1 Petrotogales bacterium | reverse complement strand
CCCCATCAGTGTATGTATAGACTTCAACTTTACTCACCGGATTTCCGTCAACTTCATAGGGTTTATCTTTAAACAGCTTAGTTATCTCTTTAATCGTTTTTCCCTCGTTCATAAAGTTCTTCACCATCGATTTAAGCTGTTTATCAACTAAATTCTCCCAATCTTTTAATCCGTTGCTGAATGAAACTTTTTTTCTAACCCTGACTTTCACGCTGCCACTTACGGTTTGTTTATGCATTGGCTTTCGGATGGCCCAACTATCTCCTTTGGTCTGAGGAACCATTTCTTTTTTCATTACGCCATTTCTCTTCACCCAATTCCATGTTTTGTTGTTAGCCTTATTAATCACCCGGATATTTTGCTTAAAACTTACTATTGTTTTTGACAACTGATCGTATGCTTCTACCGGAAAAGAACTCCATGGCAAGTGATAATTACGTGCCACTGTTCTGTGCTTAATTTCTCCTGTTGCCTTGTCAACATATTCTCTATTTTCAGTTTTCCTTAATTTTTTAACCAGGCTATGGTTATTTCTTTGAGTGTTTAAAGAAGTTATGTAATTTACATGATCTTTGGTGGTACATGCTACAACCAAAGCATCTAAAGCATGGTGCCTGTGATCAATTCGTTTTTTGTTAAACCCTTTCAGTATTGATTCAGGCACACTTGTTCTGAATGCCCTTATCTTCTCATCCAAGTAGCCATAGTCATTCGAATTCGTTATTTCATTGAGCCTTTTAAACCTGGGGGCAACCAACTCATTCCACTTATCATTTAATCCCCAGTCATGTCTTAAGACAGACGTGATAGCTCCAGAAACAGGGACCAGGTTCTTCGAGATAGCATCTTGCTCGTTCTCCTCTCGTATAATATTACTCAATAACCCCTTCACCAGTTTACTAATATACCTGCTATCATTAAGCTGACGTTCAATAAAGCCTTCAGGGATTTCCTCACTCATCAGTTTTTTCAGCTTTGCTCTGTTTCCGGCAAAAAAGTCATTACAGTGTTCTTCATACTCTTCTGATGTGAATAACTTTACGCTTTCGCCGCCAGATAGTTCAACGATCCTACCTCTTTCCTCCTTTAGAAACTGATAAGCTGTCCGGTTATCTTTTAACTCATTAACTTCACTTTCACAGATTATCTTATTACTTAAAGAATCATCAAAATATCTTGACTGCGGAATGATGTGCTCTATTTGATATTTGGTAGTAAAAAGCTTGCTAAGTGGTATTACTTTTCCCGTATAGGGTGAAAGATATCCTTGTTCAAGCCAAAGCTTGTAACGGGTTATTTCGCTTTTCGTTGGGGCATTGCTTTTCCTGATTTTATCAATCTCATCTATACTAATTTGGCTCTGTTTAGCCTGTGGGCTTTGATAAACTCCTTCTTCATATATTTTAAGTATCTCCTGATGACTGGGAGAATACGGCCTGATTTCTCCACTTACACTCTCATCATTTTTTAGCTCCTTTAGTAATTCTCTAATCCGATGATTTGTGTTTTCGTTCTCTGCAATCTTGCTGGAGATTTCTTTACGCTTGTTTGCCGGATTCTTCATCTCTCTTCCAAGCTCCACATGAATTTCATCAAAGTAGCTTTCTTTCCCTTCTCCATAATACTCCCATATATCTTTAACAACACGAAGGGTCTCGGTAACAACCTGTTCTACGATGGGATTCCTTAAACTATGCTGCTTAAACTCTGACAAGTATTTTTCTATGTCTTTTGGTGTTTTCCATTGCATCAGGTCTTTGATTTCGGAGTGTCTGTTGTATACCAAATAACAAGCCTGAAAAGTATTTAAACCTTTGTAAATATTGCTATGGCCAATCCGGGCAAAACTCCTTAATAACCTTGCAGGGACATCATCATCGGATACTTTATCATCAATTCTTTCAATATCGTATTCTATCGATTCAAGACGCTCTGTAATCTCATTCCCTCTCTCCAAGACCACTAAGGGGATATCTTCCTTTCTCCAGTATTTACCAATCCTCATTAAAGGAAGCAGCCTTTTAATTGCCTTCTCTGAATAGGAAGCATAATCATTGTCGAAAGGCGGAAAAGACAGGAACCTGTCTGCCATTTCATCTGCATCTATTCCCCATCTGGCAGCAAATGATTTAAGTGCGCTCTTATATTCACTCTTGTCTTTAATGGAATATATAATATGCCATAAATGGTACAATAAATTATGGTTTGTTTTCACATTTTGATCTACACCTTTAATTTTGCTCAACCTATTATATATGTGTGCCTTTGTTTCGTTACATGGATACTTTTTATCAGGAACATAATTCCAGCGATACTCTTCCTTTTCTCCTTTAGCTATAACTTCTTTTCTGACAAAAAAATCCAGAAGCTGCTTTTGATCAATTTCAGCTCTGTCAGATAAAAAATCGAATAGTTCAACCCAGCTGTCTTCATCAGATAAAAAGACATTAGTATAATCAACATCTATTTCAGTTTTACCCTCTACAATTGCTTCCTTCTTAAAGATTTTGAGATTTCTGAGAAACTGCCAAAGTCTGAACTCCTGAAATATCGGGTTGGATTTAGGCGTACCTTTTAGAGGCTTAGAAACTATTATTTCTTTTTCTATCTTTTGACCATTTTCCTCTAACTCTATCTTCTTTTTATACTTCCTCTCTTCATACTGGCAGTTGGCAATGCTAGACTTTTTACTTTTTAAGGGTCGTTGATAAAAGATAATATCTTCAAGAAACAAGTAAATAAAATCCTTATCCTTTATTTTTTCTTTATGGGCAAGATTATA
>JASMTM010000082.1:0-3294 GCA_041694295.1 Petrotogales bacterium | reverse complement strand
TTTTTACTGTTATTTAACAATTATGAATAAACAACTAAACATTTAACCTCTATAGTTTTACCGAACGGTCAGTAAAATTCTCATGGAGGTGATTTAATGTCCTTTGTAGATAGCATGAAGAAATCCATGTTGAAACAGGCGGGTAAATTTGTTTCGTCTGTTGTTAGGAATTCTTCAGAAGAAACACTCGAAAAGCTGTTTTCAACGATGAGTACGATTACAAAAGAACCATCTAAAAGTGGTCTGAGGAAGCTTGCAAACATGGCAAAAGAGAAACATCCAATGATTACTTCATGGAAGAATGTATTTGAAAAGGCCAGTCCTAAAGCGGTAGAAAAAGTGATGACGAACCTTATAGTAAATGAATTCGCTCTTGGTGAAAAAGTTAGAACAGAAAAGATGCTTGAACATGAAGTTGCAATTCCAAAATTGGTTGTAATTAGTCCTACATATGCATGTAATTTGAATTGTGTTGGTTGTTATGCAGGATTGTACGGAAGAAAATACCAGCTTTCAAAAGAAGAAGTAGGGAACTTAATCGAACAGGCTAATGACCTGGGTATTTACTTCTTTATAATCACCGGTGGTGAACCCTTTGTATGGCCACATCTAATGGAAATTCTGGAAAAATACAACGACAGCTATTTCCAAATTTACACCAACGGAACACTAATTACAAAAGAAATAGCAAATAAACTGGCAGAACTTGGAAATGCTACCTTGGCAGTTTCAGTCGAAGGTTTTGAGAGCGACACAGACTGGAGGCGTGGACGTGGAGTATTTAAGAAGATTGAGCAGGCCTGGGATAATCTAAGAGAAGCTGGTGTTATCTATGGAACTTCTGTCACGGCAACAAAAATGAATCACGATGTTATGATGAAAGATGAATTCTGGGATTATCTTGAAGATAAAGGTGTTTCTTATGCCTGGGTTTTCCAGTTCATGCCTGTGGGAATGAATCCTTCTATGGATCTTGTGCCCACTCCCGAACAAAGATACGAACGATTCTACAAAACTGAAGAGCTGCGTTTAGGAGGTCGTTTTGCTTTTGTTGCAGACTTCTGGAACCACGGGTTCCTCACAAACGGTTGTCTTGCAGCAGGAGCCAAGTACTTACATGTCAATGCAAAAGGATATGTTGAACCATGTGTTTTCCAGCAGTTCGCAGTAGATAGCATAAGAGAAAAGAGCCTTCTGGATATACTTAAGTCACCGTTCTTCAGTGCGTATAAGAGAATGATTCCTTATTCGAACAATCTATTTAGACCGTGTCCAATCATTGACAATCCAAAAGTCCTAAGAGCCATGGTGAAAAAATTCAATGCTATTCCTCAACACGATGGTAGCGAAAAGGTTGTTACTGAACTTGCTCCCGAACTTGATAAACTCGCTGAAGGCTGGGCAAAATACGCAGATAAGCTCTGGTATGAAGAAGGATACTCTGAAACACATCCTTCCAAGAGAGGCATTTATGACTTTGATGTAAGGATGAGAAAATACGCTAATAACGAGGAAAAGCTTGCTGTAGATAAAAAAGGCTAAACAGGTGGTGGATAACGTGCGCAAAAAGATAAACACCAAACAAAAAATTATTGAAGCCGCACGAAAAAGCTTTGCTGAGAAGGGATACAACGGAGTTAGCATGTCAGAGATTGCCAAAGAAGCCAAAGTTAAAAAAGCACTCATATATTACTATTTTCCCAGCAAAGAAGAACTATTTTACGAGGTCTGGCATTATTCAATGGACGAACTTGAAACCCACCTGTTCAATGAAGTAGAAAATGAAAACATGTATCTAAAGAAGCTTAAGAAATTGCTGAAATCGTACATCGACTTTATGACGAACAAAACTGAGGTTCAGAGAATTATTCTCAGAGAGCGGGTGAACTTTTCAAGAACGGATCAGGATTCTTGGAAACGCGTCAAAGATCGCTATATGAGTTTAAGAGAACGAGTTTCTAATCTCATAGAAGAATCAAAGAACCTCGAAGTTATTGACAGCAATGTAGATTCTAACGATGCAGCAGATCTGATACTAAACGGGTTGAGTTCTTCAAATGATCCACGTAGTCTTGAGAACATCAGAGAAATAATTTGGAGAGGCCTTGTAAAAAACGAATAAAATTAATATTTGACAATTGTTAAAAGGGGAGATGTTTATCATCTCCCTTTTTTGATGCTAAATCAATTTACTTTAGCAACGGTAATTTATATACTTATAAAAGAAGAAGCTTTTTGTTTTAAGTAGCAGAGATGTTGGCATAATAACACATCCTTCTTAATACAAAACGCTGTAAAAGCTCAAATAAAACATATTTTGAGGTTTTTACTAAATACACTAACAACAACTAATTATTAGTACATCTTCTATTTTATGTCACATATCGAAAGAGCATTATATAAAACCTACGGAAATAAGTATTTATCTTTGAAATACCAATCATAAATCACTTTTTTACAAGATATCCAGTTATCACTAGTAAAAATCCCCATTTTATGCTATTTATGATAAACTTTAATAAAATATTTATTTGGAGGTTTATTTAATGCAGTTGATTATTTTATTTCTTGCTATTATTGGTGCGATTGTAATGCTTCCTTTGGCATTAAATGTAGCAACCTGTCTTTTACGAGCAATTTTTGGATTATTATTTATAGGATTAGCGATTTTCAGCGTTATATGGCTACTAACGGCTATCTTAGCTGTATTTTAAACTCACCTAACTCTTTTAGCCATTAAAACTGATACCTTTTATATAAAGTGAAATTAAATGCCACTGCTTAAGTGGCATTTATTATTTTTTGATCCCCTTCGTACTCCTATTCACTTTAAACATTAACTCCAACAGTTTAGACCACCGCAGGTGCATATCAGTGTTGTAAGAACTTTCTCGGTTTCTTGCTTTCAATAGGTTTTTGTTGATTCTCGTCTTTAAAATTCCTTTCTCGAGGAAGGTCCCTGCGAAGCAGGGGGAAGGTGAGCATTTAACTTTGAATTTTTTTTCGTTTTTACTAAACCCCATACCCTATAACCAAGACTCGATTTTTGAAGTTTCATCCGCTGAAAGCGCATATCTATGCCTTCACCTGGCATGCATATCCTGCTGCATATCCGTCCGTTTTTTGGACGCAAATCCGAGCTGATCTTTAGCTCGCAAATCAGCATTTCAGTGTTTATGTACCGGTCGATGGACGAAGCGCGCGTTAAGCAAGCGTTGGACGAAACGAAGTGATGGACCATGGACGTGTTTTTCACTCAATGAAAGGAGTACCGCGTTAGCGGGGAGGTGTGTT
>JASMTM010000081.1:0-2877 GCA_041694295.1 Petrotogales bacterium | reverse complement strand
CCGGGTAATATAAAACTACTTTCGCAATCCGAAATCGAACTGCTCTTTATGGAACCTTCTTGAATCAATGACTGAGTGATTCGAAGTAGTTTGTGATTTCAAATCTGATTTCTTCCTTTTCAGCTATTTGCCGTGGCAACAACAAATGTATTGTTTCACCATTAACGTCAACTTCAGCAAGGGTCTTTTTTGCATCAATAAGCGTATAACCATTTATCTTACCTACGTTGTTACCACTATCGATAAGAATATCTTCTGGTCTAAAAACAATATTTTTCAGTTCATTGGTCCCATAGGGTGCAAGCATTTCCATAACAAAAATGTTCGGTGGATTTTTGTAAAGCTCCCTGGGATTGCCTTCTGAAATGAAATTACCTTTATTCATAATGTATAATTTATCTGGAATCGCCAGAGCATCTTCGGCCTCAGTTAAAACAATAAGGACGGATCTTCCAAGACTAATCAAAAGCTTTTTCACCATACCTCTAATTTCTGTATGTATTTTCTTGTCGAGTCTTTCGAAGGGTTCGTCCATCAGGATAAGATCGAATCTTTTCACCGTTTCTCTGCCCAGCGCTGTGAGTTTTTTAATACCAGCTGGTAGTTCTTTTGGGTTTTTCTGCAAGTATTCCGTGAGTCCGTTTAATTCTTTGGCTTTTGCTTCAACTTTTTTATTCAGTTCTTTGTCTTTTGT
The DNA here is from genome assembly GCA_041694295.1 of Petrotogales bacterium. GTDB lineage: Bacteria > Thermotogota > Thermotogae > Petrotogales > Kosmotogaceae > JASMTM01. The sequence goes on along the minus strand of JASMTM010000081.1, from coordinate 2,183 downwards.
TATTTCTAGAGGAAAGGCAATGTTCCTGTATGTGTTGTAATGAGGAAATATCGCATCGTCCTGAAAAATGAAAGCAAGATTTCTATCTGCAGGAGACGTTTGTGTAACTTCTCTATCATTCATGAAAATCCTGCCAGTATCATATGGATGAAGTCCAGCGATAGTTCTAAGTAACAAAGTTTTACCGCATCCAGAGGGGCCCAATATCCCATGTATTTTATCCTGTGGAACTTCAAGATCTATCGGACCTATTTTATAATTACCAATTGTAGCCCGGAGATCCTGTACTTCTAGTGCTTTCATTTTTTCACCTCCTGATTATAAAAGATCCTTAACGTCGATTTCTCTTGAGGATCTGGCGGAAAGTAATGCTGATTCTATAACGGCAAGATCTTTTGCTGCTTCCAACACATTGCCAAGCTTGTTTTCTTTCTTACCCATATAAACATCATAAAAATCATCAAATTCTTTCTTATAGGAATTCTCTTTTGGTAGATTAACAGTATCTTCGCCTTTTTCGCTGTTCAAAACCAATTTCTCGTTACTTTCTAAAACTATTTCTCCCTCGGTTCCGATAACTTTTTTTGGATTTTGTTTTGTATCAAGTCCAAAAGAAACAGTATAATTTCCTATGGCGTCATTTTCAAATGCGAAGTTTGCTGTAAGTGTATCGGTGCTACCGAGATATGTTCTCACTGTTTTCTTTATTGCTGTTACGGATTTTATATCACCCATAATCTGCCTGATGGCAGCTATGTGATGTACCCCACCATCGGAAATAAATCCACCAATGTGTTTGGGATCCTTTCTCCACTCAGTATTCACATATTTAGTATCTTTCCCTGCCAGCTTCACTTCGTGCCAAATCAGTAGGGAAGGTTCACCTATTTCACCGGATTCTATCAACTCTCTTGTTTTTTTGAATGAACTAATATGTCTGAAATTTTCAGCAATGTAAACTATTTTTTCGCTGTTTTTCGCTGACGTTAGGACCTGCCTTGCCTGATTCATGTTTGCACCAAGTGGCTTTTCACAAATCACGTCATAATTATAATCCAGAGCTTTTTTTATGAATTCAGGATTCAGATATATGGGTACAGTTATATCCACTACATCTATAAGATCGGATTTTAGGAGTTCTTCATAATTATCTAAAACTATTGGACGTGGTTCGATCATATCGGCAAGTTTCTCAGCTTTAGAACGCGTTCTGCTTGCAAGAGCTGTTATCTCGAATTTTTCAGGGAGTTCCTTTAATGCAGGAAGATGGAGGTCTCTAGCAGCTATACCAGTTCCAACAATACCCAGTTTGATTTTTTTCATATTAATCACCTCTATTACTATTATATAGGTATGAAACTTCAAATCTAACGTTTTAACTGAACACATGATCACATCAGTTAATGCTGGTACAGAACACTACTTTTAGATATCCTAATGATAAAAGAGGACACTAATGCGTCCCCATGATGTACTTTATTTGCTTGATCAAAGTTAATTATATTTTCTGGCTATGGTCACATGAGAAAGAGGTACAGTACATTCAGTTGCGCTGAGAACAACTTCCCAGTTTTGACCGCCATCTTCTGTGCGTAATATTTTCCCAAACTGGGGATATCCAGCTGAACTTCCTGTAATCAAAGCGTTTTCGTAATCTAAAGCATCAATACCCATCAAAAAAGTATTCTCTGTACCGGTTGCTTCCTGTTCAATCCAGCTTATGCCAGCATTTGAGGTACGAATAATAGTATCAAAGTCACAGGCGGCCCAGTAAGTATCGTTGTCGAGCATGATTAAAGAGTTAAGATCTTTCCAGAATAAAGGGCCCCCGGTTACCCACTGTTTTCCACCATTAGCGGTAACTGCATAATGTCCTTTGCCTCCGAAAATCACAATATGTTCTTTATCGGTTGCTTTAACACCTATCCAGCCAATGTTGTCATAACCATTTGGAAGGATAATTTCTTCCCATGTTTCTCCACCGTTTTCTGACTTTAAAACTATGCCTTCGCGCTGAGTAGATTTATTACCAACCGCGTATATCAAATCACTATCTACAGCGTGTATTCCCTGTATTAAGTATTCTGAAGCACTTGCTGGAAGATCATGAACTGTCCAGTTTTCTCCACTGTCATTAGAAGATACTATCAAACCCTTTTCTCCGCTTAACCATAGGGTACCTT
>JASMTM010000080.1:0-8467 GCA_041694295.1 Petrotogales bacterium | reverse complement strand
AATTCTAACCATTATCTCAGAAACTAGATTCTTACCTGTACCGGTTTCGCCTAAAAACAGAACGCTGCCTTCGTAAAACATGGAAAGTATTAACATCTTTTTCAATTCGATGATAGAACGGCTTTTGCCGGAGAGTCTCGAAAGTTCTTTCTCTATCATTGTCAATAATTTACGGGCTATCGTTTCAGGAGGATTGTTGTCCCCAATTATTCTGTAATAATTTTTGAAAGTATTTTCTTTTTTTGAATTTCCCTTTAACAAAAAAGCTCTTATCGGGCTGTTGTTGATCAGTATTATATTGGTGAAAGCATAAAGCCAGTCTTCCAGGGTGCTTTTTTCGCTTTGAGCACTATCAATGAATAGAAGAGTAGGTTCATCTTTTGCAAGGTTTACAAGATAGTCGAAATCTACTTCATTTATTTTGGAAAAATGTTTATGTGATTCTAGTTTTTTTAATGTTTCACCTACAGTTATCGTTTTGTATAACATATACTACCTCCCAGATAAATTATACACTTGTTACTTTTACAGTCTTAGCTAATTCCTGATATCATTTAAGTAGTCAGGAGGGATCGCTGATGAACAACAAAATTATATCTAAGAATAAATTGGCTTCAAAAATTTATGAGTTTCACATAGAACATGATACAATATCAAAATTTTATCAGGCGGGACAGTTTGCAATCATTAGAATTTCAGAAAACGGAGAAAGAATTCCATTGACAATTGTGGAAGCAAAGACAGATTATTCAAGATTCATAGTCAAATGCATTGGAAAAACCACATACAAACTTGCATTGATGAAAGAAGGAGCAGAGCTGCTTGAAGTGGTAGGTCCGCTGGGTAATCCAACAGAAGTCGATTATTTTGGTAACGTTGTTGTTATAGGAGGGGGAATAGGGATAGCGCCCATATTGCCAGTAGCCAGAGCACTTAAAGATAAAGGGAACAGCCTTACCGTCATAATCGGTGCAGTGACTTCAGAACAAATTATTTTAGAAGATGAGCTTGGAAAAACAGCAGATAATTTAATTATCACAACAGATGATGGCACAGCAGGGGAAAAGGGTCTGGTAACAGAGCGTCTTGAAGAACTAATCACAAACAACAAAAAAATAGATAGAATTTGGGCTATTGGCCCTACTGTGATGATGAAATTCGTTTCTGCCATTGCAAAAAGGGAAGAAATACCCTGTATGGTTTCACTGAATCCTATTATGGTTGATGGTACTGGAATGTGTGGAGCATGCAGGGTAGAGATTAATGGAGAAATGAAATTTACCTGCGTTGATGGTCCAGAATTTGATGGCAGATTTGTTAATTGGAACGAACTGATAAAACGACAGCATCAATACAAAGAAGAGGAAGAGAAAGCTCTTGAGAATTTCAAAAAAGAAGTTGGTGATCTTTCATGGCTCTAAATCATGATGGTAGAACCAAGATGCGTGAACAGGACCCTCAAGAGCGAATAAAGAATTTTGATGAAGTTGCTCTGGGTTACACAGAAGAGGAAGCAATCCGCGAAGCAAAACGTTGTATGCAATGCAAAACACGTAATTGTATGAGTGGTTGTCCTGTTGGGATAGACATTCCCGGTATGATCAGAGAAATAAGTAAGGGTAATTTCAAAGAAGCATTGATGATTCTGAAAAGTCAGAATAATCTACCTGCTATAAGCGGAAGGGTTTGTCCTCAGGAGACCCAATGTGAAAAAACCTGTTTATTAAACAACGTTAAGGGGAAAAAGCCTATAGCAATTGGTAGGCTTGAACGTTTTCTTGGTGATCTCAATATTGAACTGGATGAGCCTGTAATAGAAGAGAAGAAAGATAAAAAAGTTGCAGTTATCGGAGCAGGACCTGCAGGATTGACTGTTTCGAGCGATCTTGCAAAAATGGGATACGATGTAACAGTTTATGAGGCGTTTAATAAAGCGGGAGGCGTTCTAGTATATGGAATTCCCAATTTTAGGTTGCCTAAAGATGTCGTAGGGAGAGAAGTAAATTACGTTGAAAGCCTTGGAGTGAAGTTTGTATACAATCAAGTAGTTGGTAGGACTATTCCCTTTGATTATTTGAGAGAAAGGTATGATGCTGTTTTTATTGGTATAGGAGCAGGAGCACCCCGTTTTTTGGGAATCGAAGGATCAAATTGTAACAACATTTATTCAGCCAGCGAATTTTTAACCAGAGTTAACTTGCTAGGAGCCAATGAATTTCCCGTGTGTGACACACCTATAAAAATTTTAGACAAAGTCGCGGTTATAGGTGCAGGCAATGTTTCAATGGATTCTGCACGTGTTGCAAAAAGGCTTGGAGCCAGGAATGTAATGATAGTTTATAGAAGAAGCGAAGAGCAAATGCCGGCTCGTTATGAGGAATACCAGCACGCAATAGAGGAGGGCATAGAGTTCCACTGGTTAACTCAACCATTAAAATATGTTGGGGACATAAACAACAATGTAAAATCGATGAAGTGCATAAAAATGAAATTGGGAGAACCTGACGATTCAGGGAGAAGAAGGCCATTGCCCATTGAAGGTTCGGAATTTACGCTCAATGTGGGAATGGTTATTGAAGCTATAGGTCAAAAGGCAAATTCAGTGCTTGAAACAGGTTTTAAAGGTTTAAAGCTCAATCGCTGGTCATGTATTGAGACGGATAAAAACACCGGTAAAACAAACATCGAAGGTGTTTATGCTGGAGGTGATATTGTTACTGGTTCTGCAACTGTTATAGAAGCAATGGGAGCTGGCAAAAGAGCAGCAAAAGCCATTCATGAATACTTAGATGACTGATATTTTGGTTTCAGCTATTAAATGTTAGATAGACAATCACTCTCTCCAGTAAAGAGCGAATCCTGCAGTTCCAGGTCCAACATGTGTGGATATAACTTTACCCATAAATGTTTCATCAATATAACTGACATTATAATTATCCATCAGAAGTTTTTTAAGTTTTTCTATACCGTTTTTATTATCCACTTGCACCAATAAAATGTCAACATTTGAACCTTCGGGAACGGATTCCAGTGCCTTGTTTATAACTGATTTTTGTGCTTTCTTTTCTCCGCGTACTTTCTTGAAAGGTACCATTTCTCCCGTTTTTTCGTTAATGTATAGTCCAACATTTATGTTAAGGAGATTTCCTACAAAACCCTGAAACTTGGAAACCCTCCCGCCTTTTATTAAGAAATTGAAATTGGACACATAGAATATTGCTTTGTATTTTCCTGCATCAATTTCTTCTTCTATTTGCTTTATTGCTTTTTCTGTGTTTTTTCCTTCACTGATTAGCTCTTTGAATCTTTTTGCTATTAGTGGAATTACAGCACTTGCCATTCGTGTGTTTACAACATGTATGGGAATATCAACGTCCCGTTTAGCCATGCATGCACTGTTGTATGTTCCTGACATGGCTGTAGAAAGACAAAAAACCACTATCTCATCATAACCTTCATCAATTGCTTTTTTATATTTTTCAAGGAACATTGCAGGTGATGGCTGAGAAGATTTTGGTAATTCCTCTGAAGAGACAAGTTTTTGCCAGTATTTTTTTAGACTTTCTTCGTTTCTTTCGTCGTCATCTTCAGTAACCCCATCAGGCCAGTTTATATGCAATGGAACCATTTCCAGATCACTTTCTTTTAACCAATCAGAGGGAACATCACTTGTGCTATCAATCAAAATTTTTACTTTTCTATTCATAGAAAAACCTCCTATTTCTCAAAAAGTGTTCTACAACATTTTTTGAATCAAAATAGCCGCAATTATATTTTGTGCTTCTTCATTTTACTATAAAACACTAAAAACAAAAAATAGCTGTATTTCTTTGATGATTTTTTTAGCATAGAAGTACCTTCTTAATTTACGTGTACAGTTTCGTGTAGTCTTTTATTTCAACATACCTCTTACTATTAACTGGGTGGCTTCTTCTTCTGTCAAACCCTTTGCCATTAACGTTTCCAGTTGTTTAATATTAACCCGTCCAATAGATGCTTCGTGCGTCAGCTCAGCTTTTTCATTTTTTACGTAAAGTTCTGGAACAGTACCAACATTAACACCGTTGCCTTTAACGATTTCATTGCATTCTATATGTCCTCTTGAGTATGGTGCATTTCCAAAGGCTCTGTTGACAATATTTGCTTCACTGTTTTCAGTAGCGAACACAGTTGTTTTGGCAATTCCTGAAGAGCCTTCACCGTTTAGGTTAAGTTCTTCAAGTATGTTAAGGGAATCATCAGATTTCTCGTATACCTTTGTTTCAATGTTTGCAGAAGCGTGTTCCCCGAGATCGACTTTCATCTCAACCTTCATTTTTCCAACACGGGTTTTAGTTAAATGAAAGCTGTTATCATAACGGGCGTTTTGTTTTAGTTCTGCATTATATATGGCTTCAACAGTAACACCGCCATCCTCACTATGATAGTGAACATCTTCGTACCCTATTTCTGCTCCTTCTTCCAGAACGGCATCAGATATCATTCTATGAGTAAATTTTTTTCCATTTGGAAAAACACAATGTGATAGGAAACTAACCTTTGATTGTTTACCAGCTTTTATATGAATTAATACTTCCTGTGTTCCCTCAGGTTTTAAATAGCCTGTACATAAATGCACGGGATTTTCGACAACTACGTTATCAGCTATGTCAAGCCACATTTCTATTCCATTTTTGATTTTTTCTACCTTTAGATCAACTCCTTCAACTGTGTTCCTTCCTATAACTTCATTACCACTAATTATTACAGAAACAATATCTTTTCTCAGAAATTTGGAAGAGTCACCACCGCTTTTATTGTAGTATTCGGCTATTCTTTTATATTCTTCATCATATTTACGTTCAATCATTTATTTAATTCACCGCCTTTATTAGGCTCGTTAATATGGGAACAACCATCGCACATATCCCTGTAAAAAGTAACAATTTCGTCTACCTGTCCCTCTGCAATAATTTTTCCTCCACACATAAGATAGGCTTCATCAGCCATATATGAAATTTCCTCTCTATGAGTGATTAGAATAACGGTTGTACCCGAGTTTTTTAGATAGTTTAGCACTCTTTCTATCATATCTGTTGACATGAGATCAATTCCAGAGTCAGGTTCATCAAGAATTACAACATTTGGTTTCAAGAGAATCACGGAAGCAAGTTCTATTCTTTTTCTTTCACCTCCACTTAGAGATCCATCAACCGGTCTGTCCAGATAATGTTCAGACAATCCAACTACTTCAAGAGTTTGCTTTAATTCATTCTTTGATGCATTTATTTTTCCACCGAGGTTGAGGTATTCTCTGGTAGTAAGACCATCGTATCTTGCAGGTTCCTGCCAACCAAGAGTGATTCCTAGCTTAGCCCTTTCATAAGTGTCTTTATTATCAATAGATTTACCGTTAAATTTTACTGTGCCCTCATAATTACGGTAATTCTCGAGCCCCATAATAATGTAAGCTAGAGATGATTTTCCCACACCGTTGTTACCTAGTACCGCATATACTTTGTCTTTATCGAATTCAGCTGATAATTCTTCTAAAATAACGTTTTTGTCGCGAATTAGTGTGATGTTTTCTAATACAATCATTCATATTACCTCCAAAAAGATTATAGCTCATTTATATGATACTCTTTTTTATTATAACTGTCATTAAATCAGCAAATGGGATAATTAATGATAAAGCATTCTTTTTGCAGTGAATGTTTATAAAGGTAATAAGTAAACTGAAATGGCACTTTTTTATTTGGTCAAACTCAAAGATATAATAAAAGTATGTGGAACAGAATCAATGGTTAACAGTTTCATAAAGAAACAGTTCAAAAAAAAACAGTTCATATTGAGGTGAAAATGTGAATATCGGAATATTCACAGATACATTTGTACCACAGATCAATGGTGTTGTTACGGTAGTTAGGAATCTACAGGAAGGTCTAACAAAGAAAAATCACAATGTTTATGTTTTTACTGTTAATCATCCAAAAGCTAAACCGATGGATAATGTTTTTAGAGTATCTTCAATAAAGTTTCTTAATGAACCGCAGCACAGAATCGGGTTGCCCTTTTCTGCCAATATTATGAAGCTTGCAAAAAAAATGAAACTGGATATAATTCATACTCATACAGAATTCTCAATGTGGTTTCAGGCTACCTTTGTGGCAAAGAGATACAAGATTCCTATTGTACACACGATGCATACGATGTATGAAGAATACGTTCATTATGTTCCTTTTCTTGAATATTTTGCGGAAGGTACCATAAAAAGCTGGGTCAAGATGATATGTAAAAATGCTGAAGCGTTTATCGTGCCATCTCAAAAAGCAAAGGAATTCTTGCTTAGATACAATGTCTATAAGCCAATTGAGATAATACCCAACGGAGTGGATCTTTCAAAGTTTTATAAACTTCCCGAAAATGACAATCCAAAAATAATGGAATTCAGGAACAAATATGGTATCAGTGCAAGGGATAAAGTACTGATTTTTGTGGGAAGACTTGGGAAAGAAAAAGATATCAGTACACTGTTATTTATTTTAAGAAAGCTTACACAGATAAATCCCTACGTTAAGTTACTTCTTGTCGGAGATGGACCAGAAAGAAAAAATCTCAGATCTCTGAGTAAAGAAATGGAAATTGAAAAAAACACTATTTTCACAGGTTACCTGAGCTGGCCAGAGGAAGTTTCACTCGCTTACAATGCCAGCGATCTGGCTGTAGTAGCTTCTCATACAGAAAGTTTTGGATTAATGGTTCCTGAGGCTATGGCCTGTGGATTGCCGGTTGTCGCAAAAAATGATCCGAGTTTTGTCCATTTCATAGAAAATGGCAAGAACGGTTTTCTTTGTGAAAATAAAGAAAAAATGACTGAAGTAATAAACTCACTAATAAATGATGATGATAAATGTTCTTGGATGGCTGAATATTCTCGACATCTCGCAAAAAAATTCAGCGTTGAACAAAACATCCAGCATACGCTGGAACTGTACAAAAGTATTATATAAGTTTTATCTGTTAGTGAACACGAAAACAGTTTTTACTGATAAGGTCAACTTTTTTCAGTCTTTTAATTTCATTGGTTGACCACAACAAACCAGTTCTCCACCTCCAACTTTCTTAACTTCAACAACATTTCCACATATCTCACAAACATAAACCTCTCCAATTTCTTTTACATTTGGCATGTCAATGCCTCCTTTTTAAAAGTCTTGAAAATAATATAAAACAACCAAAAACAATTAGTGCCACTCCAAGGATAACACTAAACTGAAAGATCTTTATACTGGAAAATAAGAAAACCAGTCCAAAAAACGTTAATATAAGTACAGGAATTAACAGCGATGTGTTCTTTGGTTTCTGGAAAAGATACAGTAAGAACAAACCAGCAGCTGGAGCAAAAATGAACATTGTCCAGCCTCCTGAAGCTAGAAATCCTGGATATACTGACTGGATCACAAAAGCAAAAAAGACCATGAATAGTATGCCAATGGGTACTAATAATCCTCTCAATTTATCTTTACTTGTTAACAAAAGTTGTAAAAGTCCGAAAGGAGTGGCAAAAACGAATAATGTCCAGCCTCCGTTTTTTAAAAAGCCCGGGATTAGTACTTCCATAGTCAGTGCAAGAGCAACAATAAGTAATATTCCACCAGGTACAAGTAACCCCTTTGTTTCCTTTAAACCATAATACTCCATTACAATACCGGGTAACCAGACAAGAAAAATCCACATGTTATTTTCAAAACCTGGAAGAAAAAGAAGAAAAATTCCTAACAGAATAAGAACTATTCCAAAAATGAGGCTAACAACTGTATTTTTGCTCATTCTACCACCCCTTTGTTCAACCATCCTCAAGATTTTCTTGAATCGCTAATAATTTTTCTTAAGAAACTTGATTCATCAATGGTACCAGAGTCACCATCCATACTAATATAATAATTTGGTGTTACCAACAAATCGTGTATTTTTGAATTTTTGTCTACTTTTGTGTAATCCATAATAAAGGCATTTTTCAACGAACATTTTTGTGAAATCTTACAACCAGTTCCAATAGAAACGGGACCTTCAATATGTGCATCATCACCAATTATACTTGATGGACCTACATAAACAGGTGGTTTAAGCACAGCTTTCTTTGAAATTACCGCTCCTGCTCCCGTAAAAACACCTGGCTGCACGTTTCTTCCCCATAAATGGAAGTTATTAATCTTCCCATTTAAAGCATCTGCCAAAATTCTCAGATAGTCCTCCCTTCTTCCTATGTCATGCCAGCTGAAATCCATATCAGTTGCAAAAACTCTTTGCCCTGTTTCTACAAGTTTAGGAAATAGTTGACTACCAATATCAAAAAAAACTTCATCCGGAATGTAATTGATAATTTCAGGTTCAAAAATATAGATACCTGTGTTAGCCATTCTGGATTTCGCTTCTTCAACGGCCGGTTTTTCCTGAAAGCTGATTACTTTATCATTTTCATCTG
>JASMTM010000079.1:0-5522 GCA_041694295.1 Petrotogales bacterium | reverse complement strand
GTTGTTATCGTACTGTGAATAATCAAGGTCTTCATCTCCGTAAATCGCTGCCTTCCTGGCCAGCTCATACGCTCTTGAAGAATAATAATTATGACTTTCAGGAGCGTTGTACCAGCCTACAACCTCGAACTGAATATCGAGTTTGCTATACGATGTTTCTTCATAATAATCTTTTACGGAGTATTCAGTTCCGTTAAAGACCTCTTCAAAATCAGATAAATCAAAGGAAGTTGCTGTGTCAGAGAAATTGATAAGAACCACAGGGAATTTCAATGTGCCTGTGGTAAGCGTTTGTTTTTCATATTCAACCGGTTTAGCTGTTTTCCTTAAATATTCTTGAATATCAAATTTGCTTGACGGAGGCGTATCTTTTTTAACCAGGTTACCTGTTAAATTGAGTGTTTCATTTTCATGTAATGATATATATTCCCACCATCCTGTATGTGGATTTTTCATTACAGGATAACCGTTGTAAAGTTTTATGTGAGCGAATTCGTTTCCTATTTGATATATTGTGAATGTTGTTCCATCAGGTTGAGAAACTTCTATTGGTCCTGGATAAGAAGGAACAGAAAAAGCAAACACTGTTAGAAATATTATCACTAGAGTTAAAAAAGTAGTTTTTTTCATATCATTCTCCGTCCTTCATTGCTTCGATACGATCAATAAAGTTTGCATCGTTAATTTCATTAATGATGTCACTATAATGGATAGAATCAATTAAAAGCGAGGATAGAGCTAAAGTTTTAATGAACTCCTGTCTTGTTAACGGATCGGGAAGATAATCTACTATTATTTCATTTTGTTCATCAAGAATAAATATACCCGTATTAATTGAATCATTTAATTTTTCCATGGATAGATAGACAAGAGATAACCCGGTTTTTGCTTCGATGGAATCACCCGCTTTAAGAAAGTCTGCTTCAGCTTTATCGTTCATACCCTTTAAATAGTACGCCCAACCTCTGCCTTCATAAGCGAGAGATTTTTTCTTCGAACTGCTTGGCAGGCTATCAATAACATAGTTGAAATTATCAATGGCTTCATCGGGATTATCTGCAGTGAGACTGTCAAAACCTTTACCAAGTGATTTATATGAAGGGGCACATGAAACAAGGGTAAAAACTGCTATTATTAATAAAAGGGCAAAAGTTACATTACGTTTCATCAGGACACCTCCACTACAATTTTACATTATTACATAACAAATTGCTCTAGATAAAGTAGGCAGGAGATGTAAGAAAATGAATATTGCTGTTTTTGGCAACATAAACCTGGACATTATCGCATTAACAGAAAGAGAAAAGAAGTCATCAGAAGAACAGAGAATACTCAATTATCAGCTTATGCCTGGTGGTACGGCTGCTAATACAGCCATTCAGCTTAAACGACTTCGAAACAGTGTTTTCCTCAATGGAGCTGTAGGCAACGATATTTTTGGTAATGTACTGATAGAAAAATTGAGCGTAGCAGGTATTTCTACTGAGAATGTTGATATTTTGGAGAAAGAAAAAACGGGTTTGTGTTTTGCTACTGTAAAGGAGAAAACTGGATACCGATTTCTCCAAACCTTTAGAGGTGCCAATGAATCTTTCAGACCGAAAAAAGAAAACTGGAGAACAGTTAACCACTTCGCAGGAATGAATACATTCCAGATCAAGGAAATTGAATCCTTTATGAATTATACTTCAGTTAATACTTACACACCTGGTGGAATTGTGAGTTTTGAACAACCTGAAGAAATCGTTGCAATGAGTAAAAGGTTCAGCGTGATTTTTTTCAATGAAAAAGAATGGAACAATGTAAACAGTGCCGGTAAAATCAGTTCAGATATAGTTGTCGTAACAAAAGGGAATAATGGCGCTGAGATTGTTGGAGGACCCCAGCATAAAGGATACGATTTGAAAGTAAAGGATACGACGGGTGCAGGAGATGCTTTCTGTGCAGGCTTTCTCCATCTTTATGCGAAAAAAGCTCCCTTAATTGACTGTCTTGCATTTGGGAATGTTTTAGGAAGTTTGACAATCAAAGAATACGGTGCTCAGGGCACTTTTAGTTATAAGGATATTATTAATTTCACCAAATCTAACGAACCAAAATTGGTTAAATATTTTGAGGGGGCAGAATAACAGCCCCAAAGTTAATTATCAATAATTTTCTACAAAAAGCTCAAAGAAAGCTTTCGGATGTTTACAGGCAGGACAGATTTCTGGCGGAGCTTTCGCTTCCAGTATATATCCGCAATTCCTACATTTCCATAAAACCTTTTCATCTCTTTCAAAAACGCGATCATTTTTAACATTTTCAGCGAGCTTCAAGTACCTTTCCTCGTGTTTTTTCTCAACCTTGGTTATCTGCCTGAAGGAATTTGCAACTTCTCTAAATCCTTCTTTTTCAGCCGTATCAGCAAAATTCGGATATAGCTCTGTCCATTCCTCGTTCTCTCCAGCAGCGGCCGCGATGAGATTTTCATATGTTCCACGAAGATCAACAGGATAATCAGCATTTACAGGGAGCTTTTCCGGGAGTTCATCAAGACCATCAATTATATGCTTAAAGAACACTTCGGCATGTTCTTTTTCATTATCCGCGGTCTCCTTAAATATTGCGGATATTTGTTCAAATCCTTCTTTTTTTGCTTTTGAAGCGTAAAACGTGTATCGATTTCTTGCCTGAGACTCACCGGCAAAAGCTTTCATAAGGTTTTTAAGGGTTTCTGTTCCCTTTAAACTCATTACTTCACCTCCAAAGATTTGGTGTACAAAACCATTATATCAATTTGTATTAGTTATTAATTAGGAGATTATCTAATTAATTCTAAGTGTCGACTTCATCGTTGCTAACACCATATTTCTCGTCTTCAACATTTCCTGAGGGTTCTACATGAACATGTACGTCATATATATTTTTGTTCTTTTCTTTAATAGCTTTTTCAACGTTCTTTGCTATTTTGTGTGCTTCTCTGACTTGAAGTGACCCATCGACCTCAATATCAAGGTCCACAAGATATTTATAACCCATTTTTCTAATTCTAACTTTATGAGGGTTTCTTACCTCATTCAAATCCTTTAGTGAATCGAATAATTGCCTGTAAACATCGTTTTTTTGGTCAATGCCATCCATAAGTTCCTGGCTGCTTTCCAGGAAAATTTCAACAGCATTCTTTATAACTATTGCGGAGACAAATATACCCAGCAGGGTGTCTATGATAACTATATCAGTAAAATAAATTACCAGTATCCCTGTGAGAACGGACAGAGAAATTAAAATATCATTTCTCATGTTGTAAGCATCCGCGATAAATATCGAGCTATCGATGCTTTTACCAATTTTATACTTATATCTGAAAAGGAAAAACTTTGTGGCAATTGATACAGATGAGATCACGATTATGATTCCCATGTGTTTTATTTCAGGTATACCCTGAAACAATCTTTCTATGCTTGTTAGAGCGAGCTGACCGCCAGCGAAAAAAATGATCATAGAAACTACTTTGGTTGCTATCGTTTCAGCTCGTTCGTGCCCATAAGGATGTTCCTTATCTGGTGGTTTTGCTGAAATTCGTGTTGATACCAGTGTTATTGCAGAAGTAATAATGTCAGAAGCAGAATCTACTCCATCTCCGAGTATAGAAACACTGCCACTTAAAAATCCGAAAGTGATCTTAAAAAAAGCAAGAATGCTATTTACTATTATTCCTATAATGGAGCCTTTTTTTGTTATCCTGCTTCTTTCTAAATCCATAATTTCCTTCCTTTTTTGAACTACCGGGGGTATAATTTTGTCTAATAGCCGAGCTTACCCCCCCCTATAAATGTACCTAGAAAGGGCTGATTGAATCAGCCCTTTTTTCTACTGCTAAAGTAGAAAAGGGAAATATCTCCAGATAGTGGCTTCTATAATTTATCTTTCCATATATTTCTACCGGGGTGCCTGAATTATTTTGTATTTTTTTCTTATTGTCAGAGTAATTATAGTATAAATGAACTTTATGATTACTGTTCTTTAGGAATACCGAAAAAAGATCATTCTTTATATTTATACCAGTAATTGTCGCTGAATCAATCCATTTTCTTTGTGCCCTGAAGCTCAACATTTTCTTGAATTTGTTGAAATATGAGTCAAAATTTTTCTTCTGGTACTCACGTGATATACCTGAATAGGGGGTGTTTTTCTTAGATGCTTTCCATTGAGTTTGGAACGGGCCTGCTCCTGCTTGATACCAGGGGAAAGGTTCCAAGACTTCTTCTGGGTAGTGTTTATGATAATTGCCTTTCATGCCCAACTCTTCTCCGTAATATATGCAAGGCATACCAGGGAGGGTTAACAGAATGGAATAGGAAAACAATGTTTTTCGCTTGCTGCCGTTCATGAAGGTTAGCGTCCTGGACATATCATGATTATTAAGAAAATTAACTGGAATATATTTTTTGTTAATCAGTGTTGCATTAATTCCCTGCCAAAGACGAGCTGGATTACGTTCTTTAACGCTTTCTTTTATTGCGTATGATAAAGGAAAATTAAAACCCGCTCCAAATACAGCTGAATAACGCTCAATCACTTTCTGTTCATCCCAGACTTCACCAATGAAGTAAAGTTCTTCCTTGAAATGCGACATAACTTGTATAAGTTTCTTCCAGAAAGTAAGGTTTTTTTCATGTTGATATTCAAACCTACCGTGGTTTACAGAAAAATCGAAAATATGTTTGGCGGCGTCAAAACGAAAGCCATCAAATCCTTTATCCAACCAGAAAAGAGTTATATTCTCAATTTCTTTTACCAACGACGGAGCTTCATAATTAAGAGAAGGAGAGGTTGGACCAAAAAGAGAATAGTACCATTTATTGTTGAATTTTCCCCAAAGACTTTGCCCGTCCCACGGACGTTTTGCCATTAGCCATGCGGTATTGTTCAGTTCCAAATACCAATTTTTGAAGGGGATCTTGTTATGTAAAAATCCTTTGAACCAGTTGTGATTTACGGAGGTGTGGGTCAGTGGTAAATCCAAAATGACTTTGATGTTCCTTTTGTGGGCTTTTTTTACGAATAATAATAGATCATCAAAATTGCCATATAAAGGATTTACTTTATAATGATTTGAAATAGTGTAACCGTGATAGGATGGCGAAAGCATTACTGGCATTAACCATATTGAGTCAAAACCAAGGCTTTTCAAGTATTCCAGTTTCCTGGTTGCACCCCGCAAATCACCTATTCCGTCTCCATTGTTATCCGCAAAGGAGCGTAGATATAGTTGATAAAACAATATTGGGATTTCCCTCCTGTGAACGTTTACATAGATCAATTATAGCAGGGTACTGTAATCCGTATTATGATAAAATAAGACTTAATGGGGGTGAAATAATGTACATAGAAAAAATTGTTAAAAAAGGCGAAGAAATGAATGCCAGTGATATACATTTAACAGTAGACCAGAATGTGATATATCGTATAGATGGTGACCTTGTACAGGATGAAGAATTTATAGTTGAAAAACCTATTATGAATAAACTAATTGATGA
>JASMTM010000078.1:0-18603 GCA_041694295.1 Petrotogales bacterium | reverse complement strand
GGACTCTTTGGAGTAAATATAGAACTAATGTCACTGTATTTGTTAGGATCGCTAATATTTGCAACCGCTTATTATGCAATCGCGGTGCTGAGTGTTACAGCAGGGCTGGACAATTTTGGGATACCGCTTCTGATTTTCCTGGTGGATCTTATTGCCGGTGGTGTAGGGAATAGACTTGGAGGCTTCAATGTTAGATGGTCCAACCCTTATTACTACATTAGCCCTATCCATCAGGGTAATGTCTTTATAGTAAGCGCAGTAGCTGCTGGATTACTTATTGTTTCCTATGTAGTGTTGTTAAAGAAGGGGGTACAGAAATAATGATCAAGATAGAAGAATTGAGCAAGAGGTTTGGTTCAAAAAGCGTTCTTAATAATATATCACTAAACATAAAAGAAGGAGAGATTTTCGCCTTTGTTGGGCCGAATGGTGCTGGAAAGACAACAATCTTGAGATGTATATATGGTGAACTAAAACCCGATAACGGTTCGATAAGTGTTTTTGGTGGTGAACTTGACGCAAGAGCAAAGCAGAAAATAGCAGTGTTAACAGAAGATAGATTGAACTTCAGAAGATTTACCGGTGAAGATTATGTGAGAATCTGGAGAATGCTTTATCCTTCCTGGCAGGAGAAGATCTTTAACAGCTTTGCTGTGCATTACAAATTTGATCTTTCTCAACGGGTCGAGGTTTATTCCATGGGAATGAAAACTCTCTTTCACATGGCTCTCACTGTTGCAAGCGGAGCAAATTTGTTGCTACTGGATGAACCCACACAGAATCTGGACCCGGTTATAAGACAGGAAATAATGGAAGTTCTCAGAGATTACGTAATCGAAGAAGGTAAAACAATGATCATCTCATCACATGAGATCTTTGATCTGGAAGAGATAGCACACTCTTTTGCCATTATACTTGAAGGACATGTATTGTACACTGATACTATGGATGAAGCAAAGGAAAAGCATAGAATCATTACCCAGGGAGAGAGTGTAAAGACCGGAGAGGTTGTTTCTACTTTAGGCAATGAGACCCTTGTAAAAACAACAGAAGAAACAGGAAGGTTTGCAAATTTTAAGGAAATCGTTCTTGGTTATCTACAAGGAAAGAGCGGTTTTAGACCTTTTGAGAAGAACCAGAGTCTTAAGCTGGATAATTCTATCGATAAATCAGGTTTTAAGCTTTAACGTCATAATACTTAATATTGTAAAATGGGTTGACTTCAGATAACATGAAGTCAACCATTTTATTGTACTGGATCACTGAGATGTGGAGGATTTTTACTATGGGCGAAAAAGAAGCCGTCTTAAAAAGTGATGTCCCAATAACAAAAGATAGTTTAAAGAAGGATTTTAAAGAACTCGGAATGAGAGAAGGCTTAACGGTTATTGTGCACTCTTCTCTTCAATCAATGGGATGGGTTTGTGGCGGAGCCGTTGCAGTGATTCAAGCCATTGAGGAGATATTAACGGAAGAGGGAACGGTTGTTATGCCTGCTCATTCATCTGATTACTCTGAGCCCTCAAACTGGAGCAATCCACCCGTTCCCGAAAGCTGGTGGGAGATCATAAGAGACAATATGCCGGCTTTCGATCCTTCATTAACACCAACAAGGGGTATGGGAATCATAGTCGAAACATTCAGAAAGCAGAATAATGTAGTAAGAAGCGAACATCCACAGTTTTCTTTTGCAGCATGGGGTAAAAATGCAGAGTATGTTACAGATAACCATCAGTTATCTTTTTCTCTGGGACCCGATTCTCCCCTTGGAAAGCTCTACAAACTAAAGGCCTGGATTTTGCTGCTGGGCGTTGGCTATTCAAGGAATACGTCTATTCACCTTGCAGAATACCTTTCAGATTACCCATCAAAAGAATTGATAGAACAGGGAGCACCAGTAATGGTCAATGGAAAAAGAGAATGGATAACATTCAAAGATCTTGATTTTTCATCGGATGATTTTGAAGATGTGGGAAAGGCTTTCGAAAAAAGGATGTCACACCTGGTTAGAAAAGGAAAAGTCGGAGTAGCAGAAGCTAGGATGATTCCGCAAAAGGTTCTGGTTGATTTCGCTTCCGAATGGTTTTCAAATAACAGAAAGGAACATAAAAATGAAGAAAATTGAACATTGTATCCTCGAAGGGTACATAAGTGTTGAATCTGCATTGATTGCGAAAAGCAGAGTAATTAAAGAGATCTACATTCAAAAAGAAAAGAATAGAGGAACGATTGATCATCTTATTAAACTTGCAGGTTCACGGAACATTAAGGTTGAATTGGTTGAAAAAGACTTAATAGATAATTTGGCCACGGGCAAAACCCATGGTGGTATTCTGGCAATAGCTGGAGAGAGAGAATATCTTAAACTTGAGGAACTTCCTCTTGGTAATAAAGGCAGAGCTCCCTTTGTTGTAATGCTTGACGGAATAGAGGACCCATTTAACTTCGGTTATGCAATTAGAACCTTTCATGCAGCAAGTGTGGACGGACTTATTCTAAAACCGAGAAACTGGATGAATGCTTCGCACATCGTGGCAAAGGCCTCTGCTGGAACTTCTGAGCTTATACCTACAGCTATGGTGCAAACGGATGAAGAGGCTGCACAGTACTTCAAACAAAAAGGACTAAAGATTGCCTGCTCGTCAAGAGAAAATTCACTTTCATTATTTGATATCGATCTTACTGTTCCGCTGTTTGTTGTTATTGGAGGAGAGAAAAGAGGAGTATCAAGAACATTCAAGAAAAGTGCAGATCTAAAATTTAAGATTCCTTACGGCAGAAATGTTAATTACTCACTTCCCACTGTCTCGGCAGCTTCAATAGTTGCTTTTGAAGTCTTAAAACAGCGATTATAATAAACAGCCAGAGGATATTCATAAGCGTAACTGTGATATAATTCTGCAAGGAGGTGGGAGTATGGAATTATACAGTAGTAGTGGTGATTTACCGCCTTGAGAGGATGTTTATGAATGTATTACACCCTCCACAACGCACTAATTTTACTTTGATTTGATAACTTTTTTAGCAAAGGAGGGTAAAATATGATTCGTTATTTTCTTACTGAAGACAGAACCTTAAAAGAAGTAGATAATTTGCAGGAAAAAACCTGGATAGATGTACAAAATCCCGGTGAAGATGACATGTCGTTATTGATGGAACTGGGAATTGAAGAAGATTTTGTTTACGACGTTCTTGACCCTGAAGAGAGAGCTCGCTTTGAGCAGGATGAGAACAATATATACATAATTATTAAGATTCCATTTTTTGATAAAGAAGATCCTGAAGTACCTTACAAAACACTTCCTCTTGGTATAGTAATAACTCCTGAAATGATCATAACGATTGGAGCTCGCAAAAACGAAATTATCTCGGGAATTCTGGAAAAAGAACTTTCTGGATTTTCAACAAAAAAGAAGTACAGGTTTTTATTGAAGTTGTTTGAACGTATTACCATATATTACCTGAAATATTTAAAAGAAATCCGAAGACAGTCAAACATAATAGAAACCGAACTCCATAAGTCAACCAAAAACGCAGAATTAATAGCTATGCTGGAACTGGAGAAATCCCTGGTTTATTTCACCACATCTTTGCGATCCAATGAGCTTGTTTATGAAAAATTAAAACGCGCAAAAATATTGACTCTTTATGAGGAAGACGAAGAGCTGTTTGAAGATATAATTATCGATAACAGGCAGGCAATTGAAATGGCACAGATCTATAGTGATATATTGAGTGGCATGATGGATGCCTTTGCTTCGGTTATATCCAACAATCTAAACTTAATAATGAAGATCCTGACCATAGTTACTCTTGTTTTAACAATTCCCATGTTAATCGCCTCAATATATGGGATGAATATAAGTCTGCCACTGCAGAACAATCCCTATGCTTTTTATATAACAATGGGCATCGGTGCCGTTACCGCAGTGATTATGGGTGTTATTCTTTTCAGAATACGGTGGTTTAAGTAGATTTCAAAGATTTTAATGAGAAGGCCTGGATTATCGATAGAACAATGAGAAATCCATAGAGTATATATCCATTGAAAAAAATTGCAGAAAATGAGTACACAAGAGCCATCAAACTCGCAACTAGTACGGTGGCTCTTTTTCTGTTATCTAGAAGTTTATACAGTTTATCGTAGAAATGATCTCGATCTCCTGAAAAAGGTGATTTCCCTGCCTTCACCCTTCTTATAAATCCAAGAATAAGATCCAGCACAGGTAACCATATAACAGCTATAACCAGAGGAAGATGCTGCCCGTGATATGTTTGGATCAGCGCGATGCCAAAAACGGTACCAACAATGTAACTTCCCTGATCCCCAAGGAAAATCCTTGCCGGAGGAAAATTGAAGAATATGAATGCTAGTATGGCTGCGGAAAATACAATATATATATTATCAGTTAAACCACCTACAATAAGTGCTAAAGAAGAAACGAAGGATATCACCCCACAAATACCGTCCATACCGTCTATCATATTGTAGGCATTTATAATAACTGCAAACATTAAAGCCAGAATAAGCGAACTTAAAATTGAATGATTGAAAACAAAGAAGGAAAGATAGAATCCCGTAGCGAGCTGTAAAATAAGTCTGACCAGTGGAGGGAGTCCAAATTTGTCATCCAAAAAACCTACCAGCCACATGGCTGAAAGAGCAAAGAGTATGGGTGATGTATAGAGAAGTGCGGGTGTTATTCCGGCCAGTAATGCCATACCTCCGGTATAAGGAACAGGCCTTTCGTGGGGTTTCAACTGCCCCGCTGGTTTATCCATGAGATCATACTTTATACCAATTTTTCCAAATATGTATATGGCAGCCAGGGTTAAGAAAAAGGCCACAATGAAAAGCAGCATTCAATCACCCAACACGCTCGATGGCTTCTTTCAATGTTTCAACGACATAACTCTGTTCTTCCTCAGTTAAATTGTTGTGAAAGGGTATCGCCAGTGTTTGTTTCGATACCTTTTCTGTTACTGGGAACATGCCCTCTGAATAACCAAACTGTTTTTTATAAAATGGCTGGAGATGGATTGGTTTGAAATAGTCACGGCACTGAATACCGTGATTATTTAAGTATTCCATGACTTTATCCCTGTCTATTTTTTCATCTAACTTTATAATATAAACAAACCAGCTCATCTTTGTTACATAATCTGCTATGTAGGGGGATTGAACACCTTCAACATTTTCAAATAATGAGTTGTAGCGATCGGCTACTTTACTTCTCTTGTAAAATAACTCATCGAACCGATCCATTTGTACAAAACCAATGGCTGCGGAAAGTTCATCTATTCTGTAGTTATAGCCAAGTCTTACGTGTTCCAGCCAGTTCTCTTCTACACCTCTACCCTGATTTCTCATACTTTTTACGACCTTCGCTATGGTTTCATTATCCGTTACGATAATTCCACCCTCTCCTGTAGTTATCTGCTTGTTGGGGTAAAAAGCGAAGCTTCCAGCTTTACCAAAACTTCCGACTTTTTTGTCCTTGTATTCGCTTCCAAGTGCTTCACAGGAATCTTCAATAATTTTGATTTTGTGCTTTTCACAAACGACGGTTATTCCATCCCAATCAAGAGGATGTCCGAAGATATCTACTGCCATAAAATAACCCGGTGTAAAAACTGGTAGTGATAGTTTTTCTGTCTTCATACCCCTTTTCTCGTAAACCTTTAAGGCGTGATCAAGTGTCTCCGGAGTAATATTTAATGTTTTTTCATCAATATCAGCGAAAACAGGCAGTGCGTGTTCAAAAAGAGCCACATTGGCAGAGGAAATGAACGTGAAAGGAGATGTTATCATTATATCTCCTGAAGTCATGTTCAATGCTCTGGCTATCAAATGGAGAGCTGAAGTACCGCTGTTAACCGCTACTGCATAAGAAAGTCCTGCAAATTCAGCTATCTTTTCCTCAAACTTCTTTGTGTACTCTCCAATTGAAAGTATTCCTGACTGTAGAACTCTATTTACAGTTTCGATTTCTTTTTCAGTAATATCTGGACTTGCTAAGGGAACAAACATTAGGCCTCAACTCCTTCTTTCTTTCGTGAAAAATAAGCCAGAATCAAGCCAAGCATAAAGGACCACAGTGCTGCCATCCCTATCTGAAATTCCACTGGTAGTGAAAAGGTGAGTGTGTGTGCAGGTATCCAGAACCACAGCAAACTGTAAAAAGCTTTATCAATATTTTTCCAGTTATTCTCTCTCGTTACAAGATTATCCAGTGCCCTGTGTATTAAAACGAGGAATGGACCGAACTGAAGATTCATGGAAATCGATCTGGTCAAAGCAAATGCAAATCCTTCCATAACGCTTTCCGGTAACAACCCGTTCAGAACCAGTGCTGCAACGAAACCCTCAAATCCTATAAAAGCTATTTTTATAGGCACAGCCAGTATTCCCCAAACAAGAGCCTTTGAGAGAACGAAGTATAAAGTTAAAAAACCTTTCTTACCAGCCAGTTTAGTGGCAAGGATTTCACCCAGTGTTCCCAGTACTGCGAACTGTGTTATGGCTGAAGTGAAGGGATATGTTGTGACAAAATCAATATAAAAGTCCATTTGCTACCTCCTGCTTAATCCAGTTCAGGATATGTCTTCACGATTTTGGAAACTGCGTCCGGTAAATATTTTTTAATGATTTCGTTGATGAGAGCGGTGTTCTGTTCCTTCACAATCTTTTCGATTTTACGGAGTAGTTCTTCCGTATCTTCCTTATTTAGTGTATTATCGTTCATAAATTTTAGTATCTTTGGATGATCAGTTTCTTCAAAATTTTCCGAATCTAATTTCAGTTCTTCAAAAAGTTTCTCTCCGGGACGAACACCTGTGTACTTTATTTTTATTTCCTGATCAGGTACATATCCTGAAAGGGTTATCATGTCCTTTGCAAGATCTGCAATATTTACTGGTTTTCCCATATCAAGAACAAATACCTCACCGTTACTGGCATATGAACCTGCCTGAAGAACAAGTGACACGGCTTCCGGTATAGTCATAAAATAACGTTTCATTCTGGGATCAGTAACCGTTAATGGTCCACCATTCTCTATTTGCTTTTTGAAAAGTGGTATTACGCTTCCCCTGCTTCCCAGAACGTTTCCAAATCTTACCATTCCTATTCTTGTATTTGAAGTGTTCTCATTTCTTGCAAGCGAACGTAAAAGTTCTTCAGCAAGTCTTTTGGAAACTCCCATTACAGAAGTTGGATTCACTGCTTTATCTGTTGAGATCATTATGAAAGCTTTACATTTATGTTTTACAGCGTTTTGTGCCATATTATAAGTGCCCAGGGTGTTTACCCTTAATGCTTCAACGGGATTTTTCTCCATTAGCGGGACGTGTTTGTGGGCAGCAGCGTGGAAGACAATTGTGGGTTTGAATATCGAAAAGATATATTCCATTCTTTTTTTGTCCTGGACATCTCCTATGGTCTGTGAAATGCTAAGTGAAGGGTATTTATCCTGAAGCTCTCTGGAAATGCTGAAAATGCTGTTTTCACCTTTGCCGAGAAGAATGATCTTTTTGGGATTTAACATCACTATCTGTCTACACAGTTCGCTTCCTATGCTTCCACCGGCTCCCGTTACCAGAACAGTTTCATTTTCTATATATTCTCTGATTTTCCTTTTGTCGATCTGAACACTTTCTCTTCCTAAAAGGTCTGTTATGTTGATGTCACGGAGATAACCAAGGCTCGCTTTCATGTCTATTAATTCCGTCAGCGCAGGAAGTATCTGTACCCGAACCCTGTCCCGGTCAATGTATTTCATTATCCTTCTAATTTCTTTTGATTCTACAGAAGGCATAGCAATAATTACAAGTTCAACATTATAATTTTTTATTATTTCCATGGTCTTTTCTGTATGACCAAGAACAGGTATTCCATGAATCTTCTTTTTTTGTTTTCTTGGCGAGTCATCAAGAAACCCTATCACTTTGCCGAAGGGTGGGTTCCTTATTATTTCATCTGCTATGGATGTTCCAGCATCACCAGCGCCAATGATGAGTATTTTGCGTGAGGAAGTCTCGCCCCTTCTTGATCTATAGAACAGAAGGGATAACCACAATATTCTGGAAAATACGATAAGAAAAGTTGCAGCGACAAAGCACATTGTTGATACAGTAAAGGGTACAGTGAAAATATTAATACCAAACAACAACATGAATCTTCCAAATAAAAATCCGATAAGATAGCCGATAGCCGTTCCTCTCAGGATTATGAGCAGATCACGGGAAGTCGAATAACTCCAGGAAACTCTGTAAACGCCGTTAGCAACAAGCGAAATCAACATAATAAGTGAAAAGAACAAACCGTTCTGGAAAAACTCCGGTTCATTTAAAGAAAAAATACCGTATCGCATGTACATCCCCAAAGCGTATGATAAATATATTAAAAGGAAATCAACAAGTAACAATATTAAATTTCTCAACCAGCCACTGATTCTTTCAGTGATTTGCAAAATATCACCTCTCAAAGATTTTATCACAATAAAAGACTATCCCGCTGATATAATTAATATGTTATTATCTATTTAATCAAAATGAGAACGTGATTATAAGTTTGGAGGTGATTTAATGAAAAGGCTCTACAAATCTCGTAAGGAAAAAATGATCGATGGTGTTTGTGGCGGAATTGCAGAATATGCAAATGTAGATCCTACCATAATTAGGCTAATATTCTTTTTGCTTATTTTTGCCGGTGGTGCCGGTATCATTCTGTATCTGATAGCGATGATCATAATGCCAAGAAAACCTTTTGAAGAAACAGAAGGAGTAGAGGAAGAGACGGTTAAAGAAGTTACAGAAGAAAAAGATAAAGAAGTTGTATCACCTGAAAGTTCCAAAATAATACTGGCAGCGATAATTATTGTAATCGGAATATTTCTCCTTCTAAATGCCTTTCTACCTGCAGGCTGGTTTTCGCTATCCTGGAAAATACTCCTGGGAGTTTTGCTTGTAGCTGGCGGAGGGATTATTATCTATAAATCCTTCGAGAAGGAGTGATAAAACTTGAAGGTCGCTATTGGTACGTTACTGATAATATTTGGTCTGTTGTTTATATTTGGTTACTTTGGTCCCGAGATACTCTACAACGTACTGTATAATTTCATCCTTCTGTGGCCCGTAATATTAATATTTATAGGACTGGGAATATTATCAAGTGTTAAAGGCCTTAAATGGCTTAAATATGTCAATGGCATTCTTATAGTTTGTTTCATGGCTTTTCTGGTTTTCTGGCCTTCCGATATGGCAATGCCCTTTACCGCTTCGATGCGAGAGGAAATAAAGCTTGAGGGTTATGCGGGTAAAGAGATAAAAATTATTGTAGAATCTGCTATTGGAGAACTTGTAGTTAAGCCTCACGAAGGTATAATCTCTGGAAATAGCCCCGGAAAATTAAGTTACACAGGACCTTCCAGAGCATCTCTCGAGATAGAAAGAGAAATAGAAGATGATGTGTTAATACTAACCGTGAAGCATGAACAAACAACATTTTTTATGAACGGACGAAGAAAGATAGAGCTTGAACTGTCACCTGCTTACAGCTATGAAATTGAAACCAAACAATTTGTTACCCGATGTAATATGGATCTTTCTGTACTCAAAATTTCAAAGGTACTCGTTAAAGCTGGAATAATCAACTCGGAGATCAGTTTATCCAGGGTCACACCCGTTGAGCTGAAGTTAAATGCTGGAATAGTCAGATCGGGAATAAAGTTAGCAACAGAAATTGGAGCAAACTTTAACATATCTGCTGGTATTAAGACAGTGGATGTAAGAAATGCAGATATTGTTGATAAAGGAAAATTTACTTTAGGTGATGATATCGGGGCGAATTCAAATATTTATATTGAAGCAGGTATAGTCAATCTAAACATTTTACAATAATATCTTTACAGCTTTTTCTTTTATCCTGATTTTTAATGGAAGGGTCCCAACAACTTCTCCGTCCATTTCTATGGGCGTTTCTTTTGTTCCCTTAACATCGAATTCCTTGGCTTTAGCGTGATCAACTTCCTTTACAGATATATGAGTGCCTTTGTAGATTTTGGGGAAATGATACAGAAGCCTTAGTTTTGGCATTCCACCAATACCAACCGCATCTATATACCCATCATCCGGTTCTGCATCCGGACAGACCTTCATACCTCCACCAAAGTATTTTCCGTTGCCAAATGCCACAAAATAATAAGATTCTTGAACGAAGTTGCCATTTGTTAAAAAATCAACAGGATAGGTACCCGTAATTATGAATTCCGGAAGGAAAGAAAGCACATACGACATTTTCCCTCTTACTTTGAATCGGGCATCATTTATTCTCTGTGAAACAGCAGCGTCAAATCCCACACCAATAATATTTACAGCGAGTCTTGTTATCATTTTTCCATCCAAGCCTTTATAGGTTGCTTCAAGTAAATCAAACGATTTAGGTTTGCCATTGGCAATTCTCTGGATCATATACTCATAACTGCCTATCAGACCCAGCGTTTTCTTGAAATCATTCCCTGTTCCGACACTTACAAGTCCGACTGGAATGTCCAGATTTGCGTTATGAAGGCCATTAACTATTTCATTAAGAGTACCATCTCCACCAACGCATATCACCCTGTCAAAGCGTTCTCCTTTAATAGCAAATCTTGCAGCATCACCAACACCCGACGTGTGTTTAACAGTGAGGTCGCCCAGATATTTATGTAATAATTCTTCTATTGTGTTTTTATAATCTTTAATAGCTCGGCCCGCTGATGCAGCGGGATTTACTACAACAAGCGTATTCATCTATCATCCTCCGCACTTAATGAGTAAATTTTATCACAATAGGGAACGTTAGTCTAAAGAGATAGAAAACGAGGTGCTTTTCTGTTTCACCATATTTTATTTGCCTGATTCATTATAATATGAATAGTGCCATAAAATTTTGAAGGTGATATGCGTGGAAGGTAAGGGAGAAATTATTGAAAATATAAAGAAGTGTTCCAGTGTGTTCTGGAAGAATGACAGTGCGATAGATAACCCTGCAGATTACCTGGAAAATCAAAAGCTGAAATACAGCGATATTATTGACGCAGAGGATCGCTGGAAAAGGTTTTCTCCACTTTTAAAAAGATTCTTTCCTGAAATAGAACAGGGAATTATTGAATCTGAATTGAAATGCGCAAATCAATTGAAGGATTTTCTCGAGAGGGAATACCATAAACCAATAAGAGGAGATCTTTTGTTTAAGTGTGATAACAAACTTCCCATAACAGGTTCAATCAAATCCCGTGGAGGAATCTACGAAGTGCTTGCTCTTGCAGAGAAACTGGCAATTGAAAATGCAGGATTTACGGGCAGTGATTACAGAATACTTGGTGAGAAAAAATACAGGAAGATGTTCTCAAATTACAGAATAATTGTCGGTTCAACGGGCAATCTTGGTTTGAGTGTGGGAATAATCGGAAAGAAACTTGGGTTTCAGGTCGAAATCCATATGTCCACCGATGCGAAAGAATGGAAAAAAGCTCTGCTTAGGAGGGCAGGAGCAAATATCATAGAACATGGAGCGAGTTATTCAGAGGCGGTGGAAGAAGGCAGAAGAATCGCAAAAAATGATCCAGGATCGTACTTTGTTGATGATGAGAATTCAGAAATACTATTTCTTGGTTATGCCACAGCAGCTTTGAGATTGAAAAAACAGCTTGAGGAGAAAGGTATATCAATTGATGAAGATAACCTTCTTTATGTATATCTCCCCTGTGGGGTTGGCGGTGCACCTGGAGGAATTACCTTTGGGTTGAAGCATATTTTTGGTAAGTATGTCAGATCTTATTTTGCAGAACCTGTCAAAGCACCTGCAGTGATTCTTGGTGTTTTAACTGGAGAATGCGAACAAATTGACGTTCGAGACTTCGGTATAGACGGGAAAACCATTGCAGATGGTCTTGCGGTTTCTAAACCATCAAGACTGTCCTGCAACATGATGAAATATCTGGCAGATGGTTTTTATACGGTGGAAGACTCTACAATGGCATATCTAAGTATGCTGGTTAAAAACGTGGTAAATGAAAAGATTGAGCCTTCCGCTGCTGCAGGGATTACCGGTCCTCTGCAAATAACAGAGCAATGTGATATCAAAGAAAAATCCACCCATATCGTCTGGTTGACGGGTGGATCAATGATTCCAGAAGATGTTTATAAAGATATGCTCCAGAAATGGAAAAAGTTTGAAAATTGACCTTATTTGTTTCTTTCTGCCAGTTCATCGAGTATGAAAGATGCTACATCTTCTGCATATGTTCCCGGACCAAAACCTGCATCGAAACCAAGTTCTCTGGCAAGTTCGTGACTTATCCTTGGTCCGCCAACAATGAGGATGAATCTATCTCTAATGTTCTCTGCCTCGAGAAGTTCTACCAGCTCTGTAAGGTTCTTAACATGTGCGTTTTTTGCTGTAACTGTCTGGGATACTAACAGGGCATCAGCGCCTACTTCTATTCCTTTTCTTATTAGTTCCATATTTTGAACCTGGCTCCCAAGATTGTAGGCATCGATCATTTCATATCTCTCCAGTCCGTAATGACCGGCGAATCCTTTCATATTCATTATGGCATCAAGTCCAACAGTATGAGCATCTGATCCTGTTGTTGCCCCCACCACTGCTATTTTTCTTCCAAGTTTTTCTTTTATGAGGCTATCAATCTCTTTCAAGCTTCTTCGGGTTATTGCGATGCCTGTATCCTCAATTTTTGTATAATCGACAGAGTGTGTGCAATCTCCATATGCTACAAAAAACGTAAAACCTTCACTTAACGATCTCTGATAGACGACCTGCGGATTTGCAAGGCCCATCTTTATCATCAATTTTTTAGCTGCTGTTTTTGCTCTTTCATCAGATTTAACAGGGAGTGTAAAGCTCAATTGAACCTTTCCATCGTTTAACGTGTCTCCATATGGTCTGATGGATTTTTCGTCGATTTTTTTCATCTCAAATTCCCTCCCAGCATTTCAGAGATAAAGGGATTGAAGTAATCATCAGATTTTTCTGCAACTCCGCTCAAACCTTTTCCGCCATCTCTGGGTCGCTTAATATCTGCAAAGATACCCTTTTCAAGAGCACTAAACAACCCTTCCTCTGATATATGTTCAAGTAAATATGTGGCTTCATCGAGTACTTTTTTAGCCCGTTTTTGTATTAATCCGCCATTTTTAAAGCTTATTTCTTTACTGATATCTCTCATATTGTTGAAAATGTACCGAGCATTTTCTATGGATAGATATCTGTCACCCATGAAAGGTGTATGAATTGCTTCTGTAGGCATACCAAGCAACTGGATTGCCTGATTTGTCATTATTGAAATAACATTAAACATGGCATCCTGTATGTGACCTTTAAATATGTTTCCTGTTTTGTAGCGTGTTGGTGGCATATACTTGAGTGGTGCTTTTGGGAAAATTTCTCTGGATAACTGCGCTTGAGCGAGCTCGTATAGAAAGCCGTTTTTCATTGAGGGATCCATCTCAAAGGCGTGACCCAGTCCCATCTGTTCCTCAGGTATTCCAGCAAGAAGCGCAAGCCTTTCATTTATAAACTGCGATGCAAGAACCGTGTGTGCAGCTTCGTATGCGTCCGATGTTGTCAAATAGTTATCTTCACCCGTATTTATTATTACACCTGCGAACCCGTTGATAACTCTGGAGAAAAACTGATCTATCAGTGTACGTTTCATATTAATGTCCCGGAAAAGAATCCCGTAAAGGGCGTCGTTCAACATGACGTCAAGCCTTTCAAAAGCCCCCATGACAGCAATTTCAGGCATACATAGTCCCGAACAGTAATTGCATAACCTTACGTATCGTCCGACCTTATCTCCGGCTTCATCAAGGGCTTCTCTCATGATCCTGAAATTTTCCTGAGTGGCATAGGTGCCACCGTACCCCTCGGTTGTTGCTCCGTAGGGCACATAATCAAGCAAACTCTGTGCTGTTGATCGGATAACAGCAACAATATCTGCTCCCTGCTCGACCGCTGCTCTGGCCTGTATAGCATCCTCGTATATGTTTCCTGTTGCAACAATCACGTATAAATAAGGTCTTGGCCCTTCACCAATTCTATCTAAAAGATCGTCTCGCTTATCTCTATTTTTTCTGACCCGATTAACAGCATTATCAACAAGAGGCTTGAGTGTTAACTTGATTTCATCCAGTGGATGCATTTTTACCCTTGTTATGTCAAGCTCCCCGCCGGAGACTTTCTCAGCGATTTCTTGGACATCCATACCCGTTTCCAAAATTGCATTCCCGAGAAAACGACATATCCCTTCATTTAGAAGGTTATTGTCTGTTAGCTGTTTTACGACTATGTTTGGTATCGGAATACCCTCCTCATCTACACCATTAATGCCAAATAGTCTGCATATAGCTCTTTCAATACTCGTTGTTGTATGTTGTTCCACATATGCTTGAACATCATCGGCTATCTTCCTGGAAAGCTCTCTTGCTCTTTCTACTTTTGTGAAGTCAAGTCCCAGTTTACTCATTTTTATGATTCCTCCTATCTTTGAGTAATATATTCTTTGCTCTATCAAACAAAGGGTTTTCCAGTTTAAGGAGCTTGAGAACCCTTAACGCTTCTTTTGGAACTGCTTCTCCAGGACTTACGCGCAGCAAGGAATAATCAACGTAATCGATAATATTTTCCGGGTGTATTTCTTCCTGTACCAAAGTATCTTCTCTTAATCCTTTTACACGATATTGTTTTAATTTGTTAATTGCAAGCTTCAAATCATAGTGAGTTGCAGTAACAGCGAACGTTTTTTTATTTGCAAAGAAGAGAATGCATGCCTTTACAATGACATGACCTTCATATGGATTGGTATTTCTTGCAGGTTCATCAAAGAGCAACAATCCTTTTAGTCCATTCTCAGTATCTTTAACAGCTCTATCCAGTTCTACCATTTCAGCTGCGAAAGAGGATAGGCCCTTCAGCATGGATTGGTAATCCCCCGAAATAAGATGTACCGTATCGACAGGTGTTATTTTTGCTTTTTGCGCGGGTACGTAAAATCCCATCTGAAAAAGCTGTTGACTTAGGGCTAAAGTTCTCAATAATACCGATTTTCCTGTCATATTAGCGCCCGTTATTACTGTTGAACCATTGTCTAAGCTCACACTTACAGGCTGGAATTCTTTCTTTACACGCTCAAGGCTTTCCTTCAAAAGGGGATTGAACAAGCCACTGTAGCAAATTTCACCTTCAGTAATGGAAGGTTTGTTGAGTTTGTATTTCTTGATCAGATCGATCTTTGCCAGATATATATCCAGTTTTATAAGTTGTTCGAAGTTGTCCTTGAGCTTTTTGCTTTTTTTAAGAAGAGATTTACTCAGACGCTTGCGAATATTTTCTTCGATTTCCTCTTCCATCATTTCAATTTTGCGCAATTTTTCGGGATCAGTTCGTGTTCTCAGGAACTTTTTCTTTTCAGTTCTCAGCCTTTCCAGTTCTTTGTCGTAGGCATCGTAGATATAGAAATGCTTTAATTTTGTGTTTTCAGGATCAAGCAGTTTGACAACATCGTCCAGCTTCTTCAATTCAAGAAATTCCGGGCAATTATTCATAACCTGTCTTGTTTCTTCACTCAACACGGAGAATTCCTTCAATTCAAATAGCTGGATATCATCAAAAATGCAATCAGAAGATTCCATTTTTTTAAGGGTATGAGATATATCTCTTAATGAACTGAGAAGCTTTTTTATTTTATTAACTAATGCTTCATCACGAAAGTATTCCAAACAGGAATCTAGCGCATCCAGTTCCTTTTTGATGTTCTCTTTTGTTCTATAAAATTTTATATTGGTTATTTCTTTCTTTCCCGGTACGGAGCTGCAATTCATCTTTTGCAACAATACGGTCAATCCTGTAATCTCTCTTATTTCTTCATTTCGCATCTTCGTTATCCTCCGCCAGTACATCGACCACGGGAACCCTTACCCTGCTCTGTAACGCGTCGACTAATTCAGCAGAACTGTATTTATATCCCGTGGGGGACCATGGATTGATAGTAATTCCAATAAGATTAACGTTGTACATCACTTCTAACCTTCCACCTTTTCTTTCAAACCTCATAATATCTCCCAGTGATGCAAAAATTCTGGTGTAATCTTTGGCAACTACAGTAAGATCCTCTGCAAGTCCTTTTTGAAC
This sequence comes from Petrotogales bacterium, assembly GCA_041694295.1. Lineage (GTDB taxonomy): Bacteria > Thermotogota > Thermotogae > Petrotogales > Kosmotogaceae > JASMTM01. The sequence goes on along the minus strand of JASMTM010000078.1, from coordinate 2,411 downwards.
CAGCATTCTTAAAAAACTACCAGTTATAGCCCCAGATAAAAAAAGCGTTTGTTTGCCTATTAAATAATCTTCAATACCTTCCGTACAGGTGATTGTGGAATCAAAGGGCAACCTCGTTATCTCACCGTTTCTTTCGTTTAGGATATACATACCGCGTTCTAATCGTTCGCAATTCAGTGATGTTCCTGAGTACTCTTTAAGGTTCATGATCTTTGTTATCTCCAGGGTTTTATTGACAAGAATATTTATATTTAAAGAAACCGTTGCACCCGTGGCGAGTATTACTGCATCGGAGATCAATGGTGAAGAATGACTTATCCTCGAAAAGGCTCCATCTATGATGATCAGATCACTATTTAACTTCCCAAAATCATTTACCAATTCTTTGAGATGCGCATTTATGACCGGTCCAGCCAAAACTATTTGCCCGTCTTCTTTAGCTTGTGCAATGACGGTTCTTCCAAGCGGTGTTTTGTGTTCATTAATATAAAGGATCTCTGACAAAAAACTCTTTTCCCTGTAGAATGCTTCACATGTAGCAAAGATCATCCCCTCAAAAATATTTACAGGTGGTTTTGGGGTATACGCTATCTGATCAAAGGATTCACCGTCGAGCCCTATAGATGTTATAGCAATTTTAAGGTTACGGTGAATGTTGCGGGTGATAAAATTCATTGTTTCAGTTTTTCCGGTGTTTTTTTCAAGACCAACAATCGAAACACAGTTGTGCTCTGTAATATTTTTCAATAACTTCTTGCTATTCTTCATCTTTGAAAATTACGAGCGCGTCACCATCAATAGCCAGTTCTCCGTTATCTTTTATTACATTTGTTGATAGCTTCAGGCGAGATTTTTCGGGGATTTTTTCCAGAACCTCTATAACCACTGTTATGGGTTCATCGAGATACACAGGGCGCCTGAATGAAGCACTCTGATTAAGATATATTGTTCCAGGTCCGGGAAACTCTCTTCCCAGAACTGCTGATATCAATCCAAGAACAAGAACACCGTGAGAAATTCTTTTTTTGAATATTGTAGTTGCTGCGTACTGATCGTTCAAATGAACAGGATTATCGTCACCTGTAATCTCGGCAAATTTTCTCACCATTTCATCGGTAACACTTGTTTTTTTCTTATATACTTTACCCACTTCAAGCTCTTTATATTTCATATATTTGGCGTTTCGATATTAATATGAACCGCGCCTTCACCTCCCCCGATAAATTAATGGAGTGATTGTGAAAAACCTGTTTCAAGAGAGAACAGATCATTTATTTTTTCTTCGCAGAATCTTTCTTCGCAGAATCTTTGCTTTTCCAGCTTTTAATTCTTTTTCTACGTTCGAGCTCTGAAGGTTCAATGTTTATTTTCTTGCCCTGCATTAAACCGGCAACCCCTGTAAGTTTGTACTTCTTTCTGTATTCTGTATCATCGACATCTGTGGTTGTGTCATCAGGTTCGTGGTAAGTAGTTATCACACCTTCATAGTTTCTGAGAACAACGCTTTTATCAGATTCCGATACCATATACTGTGGCATAACCCTTATTTTTCCGCCTCCTCCGGGAGCATCTACCACAAATGTTGGCACACAAAAACCTGATGTGTGTCCGATTAACGATTCCATGATAGATATTCCTTTTCTTATGGATGTTCTAAAATGCTTGATACCCTGAGAGAGGTCGCATTGATACAGATAATACGGTCTTACCCTGATTTCAACAAGCCTGTGTACCAGTTCCATCATTATGTAAGCACTATCATTTACACCTTTCAATAATACCGATTGATTGCCTACCGGTATTCCCGCATCTGCAAGCATTTCGCATGCTTTTTTTGAATCAGGTGTGATTTCTTTGGGATGGTTGAAATGAGTGTTTAACCATATTGGATGGTATTTTTTCAACATGTTTACAAGAGCGGGCGTTATTCTTTGTGGTAAAACAGCAGGCGTGCGTGATCCTATCCTTATGATCTCCACATGCTTGATTTTTCTCAATTCCTTTATTATATATTCAAGTCTATCGTTGCTTAACAATAATGGATCTCCACCAGAAAGCAGAACATCTCTCACCTTAGGTGTTTCTCTTATGTATTCAATAGCATCATCCAGCTCTTTCTTCGATCGTGGCTTATCTTTGTGACCTGCAAAGCGTCTTCTTGTACAATGTCTGCAATACATTGAGCACTGATCGGTGACCAGAAAAAGAACCCTGTCAGGATAACGGTGTGTTAAACCGACTACTGGTGAATCCTCGTCTTCGTCCAGAGGATCTACCATGTCCCATCGATCGAACATCAATTCATTTTCGGTTGGAACCGCCTGTCTTCTGATAGGATCTCGAGTGTTATCGTAATCCATTAGGGTTGCGTAATAAGGAGTGACAGCCATTCTTAGAGTGTCAAGACAGTT
>JASMTM010000077.1:0-4713 GCA_041694295.1 Petrotogales bacterium | reverse complement strand
AGCATGTTTATAGTTGAGGAAAAACCTATGTTGTATGATTGAAAAGCCATTCTATAGCCATAAAAAGCAAGTGTTTCACTTGAAGTGCCTGGACCTCCACCCGTCATTATGAAGACAATATCAAATACCCTCAAAGAAGTAAGAGTTCTTATAACAACAGCAACTAAAACTGATGGTCTAAGAAGTGGGAGAGTTATATAAAAAAATCTCTGATTTGCTGTAGCACCATCAACATAAGCTGCCTCATATGGTTCATAAGGTAAAGACTTCAATCCAGCTAGCAAAACAAGAGTTACAAAAGGTATGAATTCCCAGGCATCTGCCATTATTAGTACAGGGATAACAGCATTGGGATTTGATAACAATGGTTGAGAAACAAGGCCATCTAACCCAATCTGCTTGATGAAATGAATTATCGGACCATAATCATTATTTAGAATAAACCGCCAGACAAATCCTACAACTACTGGAGCTATCATGAAGGGAATCAAAAGTATCGACTGTACAACCTTCCATCCTTTAAATTCAGTATTCAAAGCAAGTGCAATACATAGCCCTGCAAGGAGTTCAACAACCACAGCCCCAATGACAAAATAAAAAGTCCTTCCAACTGTGTACAAAGTGAATTCATCAGTGAAGAGTCTCTCATAATTGCTTACCCCAATGAATCTGATTCCCAGATCAGGTCTTAAAAGATTCCAGCGCAAGAAAGACATTGAAACAGTATATACCAATGGAATTAAAAATATTAGTATTATGAATATTAGTGCCGGTAAAATATACAGTGCTCTTTTTATTCTGATCGTTGACTCCATCAAATCACCTGTCAGTTTTAATTATAAAATGCCGGACCAAACTGGTCCGGCGTCTTGGATCAATAATAACCGTTTTCTCTCATTAATCTATCTACTTCTCTCACAGCGTCATCAAGGGCTTCTTTTGCTGTTTTTGTACCTGCCAGGAATTCTGAAACAGCTGGAGCAATCATACCAGACACTATACTTCCGCCTTCCGGAATTAAAGGCACAATAGGGGTAGGAATACAGTTTTCCATGGCTTCAGTGAAGTTTCCTATCCAGGGGAATACCTCCACCATTTCAGGGCTATTCAATGTAGAGAAACGCGCAGGGATATTTCCCGTTGGTGCAGCATCAATTTCACTTTCTTTGCTGGTAACAAATAATAACCAATCAAGGGCTGCCTCTTTGTCAGCTGTTGCACTACTGACAGAAAAACCCCATGAAATATAAAGCATAGGCAATTTCTCTCCAGCTTTCTCTTCCGGTCTTGGGAATCCGACAAAAGAGCCTTTCCCAACAATAGATGAAGTTTCAGGATCATTAACATAGAACATCCCCGTAGTCCATATTTCTACCATCGCGCTTCTTCCATTAATAAACTCGTTCAGAGCTTCCTGGAAATCATAATTTCTTGCTGCAGGATTGGTATATTGGAACATGAATTCAATATCTTCAAGAGCTTTGATTCCAGCTTCGCTATTAAAGATGGGACGCATGTTAATATCCAACAGTGCGCCTCCATTTGCCCAAAGTCGTTGCATGAAATGAGTTGCCAGGAATATACTTCTTCTGCCCATCAACGTTACGCCATAAAGATCGGGAGGTCTGTGGAAGAATTCAGCAATATCCCTATATTGACTCAATGTTTTTGGAGGTTGAAGCTCATAACCATATTCCTTCAAGAAATTCTCTTTTTCAATTGGATCTTCAAACAAATCTTTCCTATAAATGATCCCACCTAATTCATTCATATAAGGTATGATGTAGGTTTTGCCATTTAACTTAGTGTTTTGAATACCAGGAATGTCTTTTTCATTGATATCTTCATAACCGGGAATATCACTTATAGGATAAATATAGCCAGCTGTAGCAAGAGCAGGATACCAAAGCATTGAGATATACGGAATATCGAATTCCACTCGACCGGAAGTATATTGAAGCATCAACTGGTCGAGATAATTAGCATAAGGAAATTGCTGAATAGACAGATCAATATCTGTGAGTTCTGTAAATCTATCCATTTGAGTTTTCCACGCCTCAGTGTGAATTCCTACTTCGCTTACTAGCTTTAGTTCAGTAGCAAAAGCAAATACCGTAAAAACAATTAAAATTACTACCAATAACTTAGTTCTCATTCTTGTTCCCTCCTTCCCATTTATTTGAGTGCACTTGAACTGTATAAATCAACTACAGCTTCTAGAGTCACTTTTATGGCATTCTCTGTGCTTTTTTCAATAACATCTCTTTGAGGATCATCGACTGAAAGATCCACATTTTCTCCAAGCGACTGCATATATCTGTTTGCGTAGCAAATTCCAACAAAGCCAGCTTTAACCCCCCTTAAATAAGAAACAACAAACAAAGCAGAGGCCTCCATTTCTAGTGAGATCACCCTCCTTCTGCTCCATCTTTGGAAATACTCTGTATCGCGCTTATAAAAGCAGGAGTGAGTCCAGTTTATGCCTGTAAGATAATTCACACCCATTCCATCTGCAGATCTTGTGAGCGTATCATAAACAATTGGGTTAGCCACGGCTGGGAAATTGGGAGGTACATAGTAATCAGATGCTCCGTCATCCCTAACACATCCGTATGGAATGACAATATCTCCCTCATTCACATATTCTTGTAGTCCTGCAACACTACCTATTCTTATTAATACCTTTGCGCCAATATTTATGAGTTCTTCATAAACTATGCTCGCTGACGGTCCTCCCATACCGGTCGATGTTATTGATACAGGTTTATCCTTATATTTTCCTGTAAAAGTTATTAGACCTCTGTTTTCTGTAACCTTTTTAGATCTATCCAATTTTGATACAATTTTTTCAACTCTGCTTTGATCACCAGGTACAATAACAACAGGAGCTATGTCATCAGGACCGCACCTAATGTGATACTGAAATTTACCTTCTAAACCCATAGGCTTTCTATAATCTTCATTCAACAAAACCACCTCATATCTTCTTTCTAAGTACTTGGATTCTAAAAACGGAAGTGTTAATATAATCAATTGAATAAAGTAATGGAATATTGTTTATATCTCTATGCACTTCTTTCATTACAACCAAAGATTTTCCTTTTTCTACTTTTAACAAACGCGCTAATGTATCATCCACAATAGTAGATTCAATTTCGGCAACTGCGTATCTTATAGGATCTTTGAAGTTACTTTCAAGAATGTCAAATAATGTCATTTTTTTGGATTCGCCTTTTTCCATAAAATTAAGGAAAGCGCTAGAACCCCCAGACAATCTATTGGTAGCGATATAAGTTCGTGCAAATATAGCGGGAACATTATCTGCTTCATAAATCCTTTCTGAAACCACTAATTCCTCATCATTTTCCATTTCCAACTTTGAAGAAATTTGTGCATCAGCTTTTATAATCTTTGCAGAATCATAACTCAAACCGGGCTTTTTCCCAGAACTAGTGATTATCCTTGTTAACCCTCTTAAATACTCAATTCCTGTATGGACTAATTCATTATCTTTAACAACAAATGTACCCAAGCCCTGCCTTCTTACCAACAATCCATCTCTTTCGAGCGCAGTTATAACCTCTCTAATAACTGTTCTGCTCACATTGTGTTCTTCACAAAGTTGTTCTATAGATTTCAATTGATCACCGTTCGACATGCTAAGAACCTGTTTTTTTAAATCATTATAAATCAATTCAAATAACGTTTTCCTCTTTGCCATAATCAATTCTCCTTAATAATTACTCATCATACGTATTATGTATTATGATTATAAATTTTTAATTTTAAAAAACAAAATACTCTGAAATTTGATTAGGATTGAAGAGAATGAATCAAAAAGAACTGCTGTTAATATCCTTCAGTTTTCGAAGTACTATTTAAAATAGAAGTAATAGCAAGAATTTAAAAATCTATTAAGCAGTAACTTCTTTGGCAATTATTTAAAACCATTTTTTCTCGAATACTTATTTCTAAATTCTCTACTTGAAGAATTTCCTTGCGTTGCAAGGGGTAAAGGTTTGCACTCTATTTTACTCTCGAATCAATGCTCGTTAATCGCTTCATGTGTTTTACTCGTCATCTTGTCTTGAGAAGGTTTTCGTCGATTCTCTGATCTCGAGTCTCAGAATTTAGTTCGATGGACCATGGATAAGGTTTTTACATTTGTTGGTTCACAGTAAACGGTTCATGTGTTCTAGTATTTGTGGTATTTTTCTCGGGTTCTCGGATTCTCGTTTCACTTTTTTGCACCAGTCGATGGACGGTGGACGATTGACCAAACGTAGTGTTGGACGGTGGACGGTACTTGAACCTATCGGTTCACGGATAACGGTTCACGGTTCACGTGTTCTAATTTTTGTGGAATTTCTCTCGGGCTCTCGGTTTCTCGTTATGTATTTATTGTTTTTTTGAATTTACCTACAACCCACAACGTACCACGTACAACGTGTTTTGAACGTAAGTACCGTCGATGGACGAAGCTTGCCATAGGCAAGCGTTGGACGAAGCGGAGCGTTGGACGAAACAAAGTGCTGGACAGTTTTTTTACACGCACAACCAACAACGTACAACACACAACGTCTTCTGATTTTTGAACTTCCGTACAACCCACAACCAACCACGCACAACGTTTTTTGTGTTAAATGCACACCCCCAGCCTCCGGCAGCCCACTTTAGAAACCGTTATTCGTAGTCGGTGGTAGGTTGTACGTT
>JASMTM010000076.1:0-6762 GCA_041694295.1 Petrotogales bacterium | reverse complement strand
TGTTTTTGAATTTACGCACAACCCACAACGTACTATCGTACAACGTTATCTTGAATTTGTCGGTTCACGGACAACGGTTCACGTCTTCTAGTATTTATGGTATTTCTCTCGGGTTCTCGTATTTCGAACTTTACGTACAACGTACAACCAACTATCGTACAACGGTTTCTGGTTTTATTAACTTCCGTACAACCCACAACCTACTATCGTACAACGTTTTATAGTTCGATGGACCAAGCGAAGCGTTGGACGTGTTTTTATCTCTTACTAAACCCTAAACCCCATACCCTATACCCGACCTTCATAAGGTCTCGAACTCTTATGTTTTGAACTTCCGAACAACCAACAACCGACAACGTTTTCTTGTTTTTTTATCGTCGATGGACCAAGCGGTGCGATGGACGTTATTTTGTTTTATTAAAATTGGAGTCTGTCACTATTTTCTCACATCAAGCTTAATAGCTGTTGCTAAATTTCCAAAGTTTATTGATACAAGACTTGATCGGACTTCAATATTTAAGCATTTTATGTTACAAAAATATGGGAATTCACAAATATGTTTGAAAGGATGTAATGATAATGGATGAATGGCGCATAATTGATACTGGTTCAAATGATGCATTCTTTAATATGGCAGTTGATGAAGCCATTATGATTTCTCATAAATCCGGTCTGGTCCCTCCTTCTATTCGTTTTTATCAGTGGAATCCCCCGGGATTATCGCTGGGCTATTTTCAAAAAGCTGAAAAAGACGTCGATTTAGATGCCTGTAAAAGATATAATGTAGATTTAGTACGCCGCCTTACTGGAGGGAGGGCAGTTTTACATGATGATGAACTAACTTATAGTATTATTATTAATGAAAAGTTTAATTTTTTACCGGCCAGCATATTAAAAAGTTATAAAATTATCAGTGAAGGTATTATTAAAGGGCTTCAATCATTAGGAATTAATGCGGAATTAAAAGCAATAGATGGCAATAAAAAAAAGGCACTTCAGGGTTTTTCTGCAGCTTGTTTTGATACACCATCATGGTATGAAATAGTTGTTAATGACAAAAAACTTGTAGGAAGTGCCCAAACAAGACAAAAAAGTATTATTGTTCAACATGGTTCTATCCCTCTAACAATTGATGTAGACAAACTTTATAATGTGTTAAAAATTCCAAATGAAAAAACACGCCATCGTTTGAAAAAAAGATTTGAGAAAAACGCAACTGCAATAAATTATGAATCTAGATCATCAATTACCATTTTCGATTTGAAAAAATCACTGATCAAAGGCTGGGAAGATACATTTAAAATTAAGTTGACTCCAGGCAAATTAATTCCTGAAGAGGAAAAGTTAATTAAGAACTTAATCCATGAAAAATATAAAAATGATGAATGGAATTTTAAAAGATAAATGAAACAAATTTTTATATAACATAAACTACTGTTGTTAAGGAGAGAAAATATGCCTGTAAAAAGAAAACCTGAATGGTTGCGAAAAAGGAATCCACCAAATATTATGATGAGGGAAACTAAAAAGATTCTAAAAAAATTTGAACTGCATTCTGTCTGTCAAAGTGCAAGATGCCCTAATATTGCTGAATGCTTTTCAAATAAAACTGCTACTTTTATGATTTTGGGTGATATCTGTACCAGAAACTGCCGTTTTTGTGCTGTTAAAAACGGGACTCCGGGTCCCATTAACAAGAACGAACCAGAAAACATTAGAAAAGCAGTTGTGGAATTAGGATTAAAACATGTGGTAATTACATCAGTTACAAGAGATGATTTGCCTGATGGGGGTGCTAGCCAATTTATTCGTTCAATCCATGAAATTAGAAAAATGGATCCAAATATAGTAGTAGAAATCCTTACCCCTGACTTTAAAATGGATAAAAAAGTAATAAAAAATCTCGTAGATGCAAAGCCTAATATCTTCAATCATAATGTTGAAACTGTTCCTCGTCTTTATTCAAAAGTAAGACCGCAGGCTATTTATCGACGCTCTCTAGAACTTCTTGAATATGTGAAAAAACTAGATAATAAAATTTACACAAAATCGGGTATAATGCTTGGTTTAGGTGAAACTGAAGATGAAGTAATCCAGGTGATGAAAGATTTAAGAGAAATTAACTGCAATATTCTGACTATAGGTCAATATTTGCAACCAACAAAAAACCACCTAGAAGTTGAAGAATATATAGTTCCTGAAAAATTTGATAAATACAAAAAGATTGGTGAAGAATTGGGTTTTGATTATACAGCATCTGCCCCCTTTGTGAGAAGTTCATTCAACGCCAGGGATTTCTCTAATAAATTTTTAAAGAATTTATCTTCATAAGGGGTAAAAGAGACCTCTTCCTTTTTAATTTTTGATCAAATGGATTTCATAATAAAAGAACTCTTTTTTGTTTTTCGACAGCGTAAAATTAATGTTGTAAAAAGAGAAAAGCCCTGTATCCTATAATAGGAGAAACCTATATAAAGGAGGAATACAGGGCATGAAACTAAAAAATATTATACAACAGTTTATAGTAGAAAACGAGGAAGGACTGAACTATTATAAAGAATTTTATGACGGAATAAAGAACCAAATTTCTTCTGCTGTAAAGTTCCCTACAAATTTCTCGATATTTTCTTTTTTACCTTTGTTTTTGACTCCCTTTTGGCATTTTCTTTATTATTTTTCTAATTATAAAATCGTCTTGACAAATTCAACTTTGACAGCAAGAAATCTAAAAACGGCCAAACAAGCGGAAAATTGAAAAGAAAAGCAGACGTGCCACCACAATGGTCTATTATGTAATCTCTTCGAGTAAATCGTACTCTTATTCGAAATGCGTTCAATGAGGCAATGAATAGTCCATAATTTCAGTTCTTGCAAGAAAGTGTTTGGCTTCTTTGGACATATCTACTACCCTTATCACCTTCCGTGTCTTCCAGGGTCTCTTCGTAAAGGGACTTACCTATGGCTTCCCAAAGTTTTCTCAAGAGAATCGAGTCTTAAATTATCATAATCGTCTGTGTGTAGTGACAAAATGTCAGGCTTCAAATTTCAGATCAGCTATTTATGGGGCCTTCAAAATCTCAACTGTCAAACTCAGGATAATATATAGTAGCTAAACTTACGGATTGTTGTAGATTTTTTCTCCTGGTTTGAGAGAATGAACAAGCCAAACATTACCCCCGATTACACAATTGTCTCCAACAACGGTATTTCCTCCAAGGACCGTAGCTCCTGCATAAATAACGACATGGTTACCGATATCCGGGTGTCTCTTGATTCCTTTGATCGGATTGCCTTTTTCGTCAAGTTCGAAACTCTTGGCACCGAGTGTAACGCCCTGATAGATCTTCACATGATCTCCGATTCTGCATGTCTCTCCTATCACGACACCTGTTCCGTGATCTATGAAGAAATGAGTCCCTATGGTTGCCCCGGGATGAATATCAATACCGGTCTTCTGATGAGCATATTCTGTCATTATTCTTGGTATTAAAGGAACTTTGTGCAAGTATAAAATATGAGCCAGCCTATAGATACTTATCGCTTCATAAGCAGGATAGGCAATCATGATCTCTTCAATGGATTGTGCTGCAGGATCGCCTTCGTATGCTGCCCGCACATCCAGTACAAGCTTCTTTGCAACTGCAGGAAGTTCATTCAGGAATTCAGTTGTTATCTTTGAAACCTCTTCTTCATTTACATGAGGCAGAATATCACGGATAAGCCTCTCAAGAATTTTAATTGTCTTTGAAAGTGATTCCAGTCCGTCTATTTTATCGTCTTGCGAAAGCTGAGGGCAAATTGTCCTGCGAATAAGGTGAATCAATTCAATCGTTTTGCGCTTCACATTGCCAAGCGAGTGAGGCTTTGAGGAACAATGGGTCTTGGCTATTTCCTTATAAATGTACTTAATTGTATTTGATTTCTCATTACGAAAATCTTTATTCATATGAGCCTTTTCTCCTTTCTCATTTGATTATTAATCATTTCTGTTCCAGAATAAACGAGTGGGGTTATCACAATTAGATTTTTTTCTAAGTGTTTCTTTAGGACCAAATCTGATGACGTAGCATTCTATTTTCTGATTATCTTCGCTAATCCTCATAAATTTTCTCCAAAAAGAGTCTATTATGAGAATTATATATGAAATAGAACAAATGTTCTTATGGATGACTAATAGAATTCTACGTTCAAACCAGGATAAACTAAATCCTTGTCTTGGTCAATTATAATTGAATATAATAGATAATAAGGGAGTGTAAATAATGAAAGAAGTATGGACTGCTTTAATACTGACGACAATTGTTCTGGCAGGATGTGGAATAGTTACCTTTAATATCCCGATACCTGAGTCAGAGGAGATCATACTTGATACAAAAGTATGCAGGTGGTGTTCCCTATTATTTTGGGAACGTACTTATTGATGAACTTGAAAAGCATGATTCAAAGATAAAATACGCAAAAATTATGCAAATCACTCTTGACTTAACCTTCAATGCCACATTTCTTGGGATTAGTGATATAGATGTAACCGTATATGCAAGTACCACAAAGCTCCAGCTGACTGATGTAATTACACATGGTGAAGAACTCAAAGTGTTCGAACTTACCATCGAAAACTCGGGCGTACCCGTGCAGATTTCCCTCGATTCTAATCAAATAGTCGCTTTCCAGAATATAATTGATTATGTAAACCAGGGTGGAAGAACCTTTTACCTTGCTGCAAAAGTAAAAAATCTTGGCAATTTCATACAGGAAATAAGCATGAAGCTCAATGGTGGAAACCTTGCCTTTAAACTGAAATAGTCGATTATACGCGCAATGCTTTTTACTTGATTTAAAATTCCTTCCTTGAGGAAGGTACCTGCGAAGCAGGGGGAAAGTGTTCATTAGATTTTTTATCTGTATATCTTGTTTTACTTTTTTGACCTTACGAACAACCCACAACCAACAACCGACAACGTGTTTTGCTTTTAAAAAATTCACACACCCAGCCTCCGGCAGCCCTCTCTAGAGGGCATTAGAACCAAACGGACAACTGGAAACCGTTCCAGGATCACGTATTCTAGTATTTATGGTATTTCTCTCGGATTCTCGAATTCTCGGAATCTCGTCCTTTGCACTTCCGTACAACGTCTTTTGAACCATCGATGGACGAAGCTTGCCAGTGGCAAGCGCTGGACGAAACGAAGTAGTGGACGTTTTTTTATCTCTTGCTAAACCCTATACCCCAGACCCTATACCCGTTTTTTATAAAGTCTCGGAATCTCGATTATTAAAGGTTTTTGTCTGGTCTTGAATCTCCGAATTCGGTCAGATAATCTTTTTCTTCAATAATTGGGCATTAATGGCTACAATGATTGTGCTTAAACTCATGAATATAGCTCCCATGGCAGGGCTGATAATTATTCCCATGTTATACAATACACCTGCTGCCAGAGGTATAGCTATGATATTATATCCTGTTGCCCAGACTAGGTTCTGAACAATTTTCTTGTATGTTTCTTTCCCAAATACGATTAAATGAGCAATGTCAACGGGGTTACTGTTTACCAGTATAATATCCGCCGTTTCTGCTGCCACATCAGTCCCCGAGCCCACTGCAATACCGACATCAGCTTTTGCCAGGGCAGGCGCATCATTAATTCCGTCACCGGTCATGGCCACGAATTCTCCCTTATCCTGAAAATCTTTGATTTTTTCCAGTTTCTGGTCTGGTAGCATCTCAGCACTATAACCATCCAAATCCAGTTCTTCACTTACACTTCTGGCAACTTTTTCATTGTCCCCGGTCATCATATAAATTTTGAGATTATTCTCTTTTAATATTTTAACCGCCTCATAGGATTCATTTCTTATTTCATCCCCCATAGCTATAAACCCCGCTAATTCATCGTCCACCAACACAAACACAATCGTTTCCTGCTCATTTTTATAGACACTATCTGGTATCGTTATCCCCTTTTCTTTTACAAAACCCGGGCTAACTACCTTTACTTTTTTGTTTTCTACCTCGCCTTCTACCCCTTTCCCGGTAATAGCCTTAAAATTCTTTACCTCTAATGGTTTGATTCCTTCCTTTTCTATTTTTTGCATAATACTTGTTGCTAGCGGATGCTCAGATTTTGACTCAAGAGAACCGGCTAAACTCAATATCTGCTTATCTTTGTAAGCGTTGTTCAAGCTTTCATATCTTAAAACTTCAAATTTTCCCTGGGTCAGAGTACCGGTTTTATCAAAAACAAGCAGGGATATTTTACGGGAATTTTCAAATGCCGTGCGATTACGAATTAGAAGGCCTTTCTGTGCAGAAAGAGAAGTTGAAATGGCTACAACTAAAGGAATGGCCAAGCCCAGTGCATGCGGACAGGTGATAACCATTACACTGGCCATGCGTTCTAAGGCAAAAACAAAAGGTTGATCCAGGAAAAGCCATGTAACCAGAGTAATAAAACCTACTGAAAGGGAAGTAATAGTAAGCCAAAAAGCGACTTTGTCAGCAAGATGCTGGGTTTTAGATTTCTCGTTTTGAGCTTCTTTAACCATATTTATCACTTTGCTTAGGTAAGCTTCTTCCCCAACCTGCTGAGCTTTAATTGTTAATGAACCGTTCCCGTTGATTGTACCGCCGATCACCTGACTACCTTTCTTCTTTTTTACGGGCTTTGATTCACCGGTGACCATAGATTCATCAATATGGCTTTCCCCTTCAATAATAGCTCCATCGACCGGAATCTTTTCTCCCGGTTTGACAAATACTCTGTC
>JASMTM010000075.1:0-4944 GCA_041694295.1 Petrotogales bacterium | reverse complement strand
TTAACATATGAAACAATCATACCCGCACAGTAAATATCTTCAATGGATATTTGTCCGTTTGAACCCGAACAAACTATATTAACCTTTTTAAACGTCGATTTGTTTATTTTATCTATGATGGCATTCACATTTAATAGTGAAGCTATTATAACGAGACTGGCATTTCTTGATTGAATGATCGATTTTGTACCATTTGTTGTTGTAAATATAACAGTTTTACCTTTAAGCTTTGAATCATATTCCAGAGGTGAATTGCCATAGTCGAAACCTTCAACTTTTTTGCTGTTTCTTTCACCAGCGAGTATATATTCAGGATTCTTTTCCTTAATGTTCAACGCTTCTTCAACCGTTCTTACAGGAATTATTTTTTTACAACCAAAATTGATCAAAGTCGTAATAACGCTGGTAGCACGTAGCACATCAATCACCACTGAAAGATCACCTTTAACCTTTTCATTTGGTGTGAAAAGCACGTTGATATCCACAGACCCCTTCCTCCTAAATTGTTAACAGTAGGTGTTAATGTCACTCAATAATGATTCTATCAGGTTCGAAGTTTCTTAATTTAACACCCTTAGCACGGATGGTTTTTCCAGGCAACTGCATTATCAAGATATTGTTTCGAGTAGATTTGATAAGATTATTCTCCGGAACTGGTCCATGTACAATTCTTTTAACTGTTCTTGGTGGCTTATCAAAAAATCTCTTTATTGTACCCCTGTCTATGTAAACAAGTCCCCAGTCAGGAATAGATTTATTCGAGGCTTTTACAAGCGTTTTGCCATCTGTTATGGCCATATTAATTTTGCTCTTCAACGTACAAAAAACTGACAATCCAGTACCACAGGATGCGATTAAACCTGTTAAATCATCATCTGTTAAATCAGAATGTTCTTCCGGCTTCTTTAAGGGTTTTGTGATGTTCAATCCAAGAACTTCAAGTTCCATCAAAGCTTTTTCATCATCTGTTAAGGTTTCCCCAGACGGTTTATCTCCTGTTCCTTTATAACCGAATACTTTCAATACAGTTTTTAGTGAAGGATCGACACCTGCAAGAGCGTTATTTATCTCTTTAAGCATTGAATTACGATTACCTAAGGTATCAAGAAAACCCATTTTAATAAGAAATTCAAGATGTTTAGCGCTTAGAAAATCCCTGTGCTCTTTTACAAAATCGAAGAAAGACATATTTTTGGGCGTATCATCAAATCTTCCTTGAAAAACAGGATTAAAATGAGAAGGTATAAATGATATTGTCTTTTCGTCATCATTTTCGTGAACAGTAGGTTCATAGCCCATAGTTCTTAACTCAGCTATTGCTCTTATTTTTGACGACTGTGATAAATTACTTAACATTGTTCTGTAAAAATTATGAGGATGATGTGCTTTAAAATAAGCAAGCCAGTAGGAAATTAATGAATAACCAATACTATGAGATTTGTTAAAACTATAACCTGCAAATTTTTTGAGAAAATTGACAAATTCGTTTTGACTTTCTTTATCTCTGGCTGGAACTGCCTGAAGCATCTCATCAAGTAACTGTGGATTCTTGTCTGATATGGCTTTTCTAATGAGTTCACCCTGTTCAGGTTTTAGTGAGAGGACTTTTGTGGCTACCTCTATGACCTGTTCCTGAAAAACAAGTACTCCACTTGTCTCAGGCAGGATATCCTCCATATCATGGTGAAAATCCCCCATAGATTCTGTAATTCGTTTTCTTCTGATGTATTCTGACGCAATTCCTGAAGAAAGAGGTCCAGGTCTGTTGAGTGCTATCGTGATCGAAAGATCTGAAATATTCTCAGGATTCACCTTTCTTATTATTTCTGTGGCACTGGGACTTTCAAGTTGGAAGATACCTGTTGTAAACCCATTTCCAAGGAGAGCATACGTTTTTCTATCATCCACTGGAAGAAACCATGAAATTTTATTATCTGACAGGCGCTTTAAAAGGGTTAGGTTTTTTAAAGCGAGTATATCGATTTTTTGAAAGCCAAGTGTTTTTAGTGTGTTCATATCCCACAATGAAACATTGAACCCCCGATATTTCCTTAGTGGGATTCTTGGAGTGAGTTTGTCTTTTGTGAGTAATAAACCAGCTGCATGTACAGAATTTCCCGAAGGTAAACCGATAATTTTATCAGTGATTGTTTTGCACTTCTTAAGATTTGAATTTTTGATCTGGTTTGCAGATATATTTCCGTTTGGATCTTTTCTAAGAAATCTATCCACTGATGATTCCGTGATGTCTAAATACTTGGCTATCGCTCTGAAAGCTGATTTATATGAAAAAAGGCTTTGTGTTTGAATGAGCGCAACTCTTTCTTTTCCGAATTTTTTAGTTAATAGTTCAATAAGCTCTTCTCTTCTTTCATCTTCCACATCCAGATCAATATCAGGGTAATCTTCTCTAGCGGGATTAAGAAAACGTTCAAAATAGAGATCATTTTTTACCGGATCCACGTATGTAATACCCAGAGCCATAACTAAAAGAGAACCAACAGCAGAACCTCTTCCGGGACCAACCATGATCTCTTTCTCTCTTGCAAGGTTTGTTATTTCAGAAACTGTTGCAAAGTAGTCCAAAAAACCTTTTTCTGAAATAATATCGAGTTCATATCTAAGACGTTCTTGATAGTCCTTTGTATCTTTCTTTAAACTACTAAGATTTTTCAGAGCCTTATCTTCAAGTTCTTGTCGTTTGAGAGATACAGGAAAATGATGATCAAATTTTGGAAACGAAAAATCATAGGCAAGGAAATCCATTTTCTTTACTGCTGGATTAACGCACTCACGATATTCATCATCATTGGGGAGATGAAAATCGCCGTTAAGAGATTCTTTTTTTCCTATTCTCCTATATATATTAAATATCTCTTTCTGTCCGGGAAAAAGATATCTTATTTCTCTAAAAAATGAACCGCTATTATTTTCATTTGAACTATCTTTTTTGTAGATTTTCTTTAGCTTGTTTGAATCGTATTTAATACCGTTTATTTTTTTTATGGCTTCGAAAAGACTGTTTTCGGCTACAGGAAAGTAATAAGCCTCATTTTCCTTAAGAGCGAGGATTGTATTGAAGCCTGCATATTTTAACTTGCTATACCAGTTATAAATCTGTGAGAAATCTCTACTCAATAAAACAACAGTATCGTAACCTCGTTTCTTTAGTGCTTTTATGGTAGCATCTATTTTTAGAAGGCTTTCGAAAGGTTCTCCCGGTTGTGATAAAAATGCTACTTTCATTATTTTTTCTCCAGTTCTGTCAACGTTTTAATCATTTCTATCATATCTTCAGGTATCCTTGCAGTAAATGTAACCCTCACATTTTTTCTGGGATGAATGAAAGACAGTGTTAGAGCATGGAGCATATGTCTGTCTGCCGTTAAAACTCTTTTGGTTTTTGTTTTAGCGTAGAGTTTATCCCCAATAACTGGATGTCCGTACTCCTTCATATGCAATCTTATTTGATGAGTACGCCCAGTTTTGGGTATAACAATAACCATTGAAGCAAAATCGCCAAAGCTCTTTACTCTTTTGAAATGCGTTTCGGATTTCTTCCCGTATTCTGAAACCTTCATCTTTAATCGGTTCACAGGATGCCTTGTTAAGGCATATTCAATTGTTCCTTCCTGCTCAATAACTCCGTCTAAAAGTGCAAGGTATTGTTTTATTACAAGTCGTTCTTTGAATTGAAGACTGAGCTCTTTATGAATTCGATCGTTTTTAGCAACAACAATCGCTCCGCTTGTTTCTTTATCAAGGCGATGAACAATGCCCGGGCGATGCTCTTTGCCTGTATTTTTAATCTCGTCATAATGATATAATAATGCGTTTACCAGCGTACCACTTTTCTTATTTCCGGTTGGATGCACTATCATTCCTGCAGGTTTATTGATAACGAGCAAATCTTTATCTTCGTATATGATATCCAGATCTAAGGGTTCAGGTAATATTTTGATTTGTTCTGGTTCTTCAGGTATATTAAATTCAACTATGTCGCCCGTTTTTACTTTATAACTGGGTTTTTTGCTTGATTTGTTGACTAAAATGCTTCCAGATTTGATATAATCCTGGATCTGGTTTCTTGAAAAGAAATTGGGGACAACTTCTGTGGCGAACTTATCGAGTCTCCATCCGTTCTCTCTATTCGATATTTTCACTTTTTGAAGCAATACGCTCCCTCCTGTAAAATGAAAAGAGGAGAAGGGCAGCACCAACAACAATGAATGTATCAGCTAGATTAAAAATTGGCCAGTAGGGTAGTTCCAGGAAATCAACAACATAACCAAATCGAATTCTGTCGATATTGTTCCCCAAAGCACCACCAATTATGAAACCAAGAAATAGATTTTCCCATTTAGTAAGGACATTTCTGTAGATTATAGCCAGTATTAATATTACAAATGATATTCCGGCTGATAAGCTGTAAATAAACTCTATCGGTAAGAAATCAAGCATTCCAAAAGCAATGCCTTCGTTATGAACATATCTAAACCCAAAAAGCCAACTGACCAAATCTATTCTGCTAAAGTACTCAAGGTTTGATTCAGCAATGTTCTTGGTTATTTGATCGGCAACAATTGCTACGAACATTCCAAGGGCGCCTGGCAATGTTATTCACCTCAATCTAAAAAATAGTTACTTCAAGCCATGTTTTCTACAAGTGATTCCATTTCAGCATCATCGATGTCAAAATTACCGTAGACTTCCTGAACATCATCATTGTCTTCCAGATAATTTAGTAGCTTGACTAGTTTTTCAGCGTCCTCACCTGTTATCGCAATGGTGTTTTTGGGTAAATAAGTAAGCTCGTATGAAACTGAATAACCGTTTTCTTTCAATGTTGATTTTGAATCAGATGCTTGATCGGGTTCAGTAATGATCTCAACGGGGTCTGTATCATCTTTTATGTCTTCTGCGCCTGCGTCAATAGCCATCAAT
>JASMTM010000074.1:0-3916 GCA_041694295.1 Petrotogales bacterium | reverse complement strand
GCAGGGGGAAAGTGTGAATCTTCACTTTCATCACTCGATTTCTCGTTTTTGAAAGGTTTTGTCGAGTCTCGGATCTCCGATCTCGACTCTCGATTATTTAATTCGATGAACGAAGCGGAGCGTTGGACGTTTTTTATCTCTTACAAAATCCTAGACCCCAGACCCTATACCCGTTTTTTTATAATGTCTCGTCTTCTCGTGTTTTTGAACTTTCCGCACAACGCATAACCTACTATCGCACAACGTTTTTTGAATTTATAGAGTCTTGCGCCTATGATCTCAAGTATCGACCTTGAGTCTTTATTATTTATATTATGTTTTAAGGAAAATTTTTTTGAAGTACAAAGTTCTGGTAAAATTGAAGTATCAATAATTGGGAGTTGAGTTTTTTGGGGGAAACCAACAGTGCAATCATATGTTACAATCATGATTTAGATGAATTAAAAAAGATGGTAAATGAGCATAGTTCAAATAGGTTGTGTTTAATTGATGGTAAAGGTACGGAAGATGTATTAATTAATAATATTATAAACAATGAATTAAAAGATGTTGATGATTCAGACACTAATCTTGCAGAAGGCAATTCTTTTATAATCTTTCACAACGTAGATGGAAAAACTATAAATGATGTGATAAAAAATATTAGATTGAATAGTGAGGCATGTATTTTTGCAACAACAACCGAAACAAATTTGAACTGGACTTTGAAGGAATTATTATCGGAACTAATTCAAGAACACAAAAGATTTGGTCATTAGTATTTTTTAAAAAGAAGAGGAGTAAATAATGGAGAGAAAGTGTAGAAAGCTTAACGAATTTTCCCAGGTTGAAGCAGTTGAATTATTAAATGAAGTTTTCAAAGATTATGTTTTACCGCTTTCATGGAATTTGGATTCTTACAAAAGGGATATTGAAGAAAACGGTATCTCTGAGTCTGATTCCCTTGTTTGTATTGTAGATGGCGAAAAGGCTGGGATAGCATTATTGGCGTTTAGAGAATCACGATGCAGGATTTATTTGATGGGTGTAAAAAAGAAATACAGACGTGCTGGAATTGGATTTCAATTGATGGATGACATTTATGAAGTATGTAAGTGGAAGGGTGTAAAATCTCTAAGTTTAGAAGTTCCGGCAAAAGATGAAAGAGCAGTCAAATTTTATTCAAAATACGGGTTTAGAGAAAAAAGACAGTTATTTTCTCTATATAAACGTTTAAAAGAAACTGTCAACAATAACATTAAGCTGGTTGAAAAAAATATTGGAGAGTTGCTTCCAGTGGCGTTTGAAGTTCAAAATCGCTTTAATCGAAAACCTAACTGGAAAGGAGAACCAAAACATTTCACATTACTTGAAGGATATGAATCTTCACTGATAAAAAAAGATTCTGATTACATAGGATATCTTATCTGGGGTGAGAAAGATAGGGTTATTTATATTATCGATATGGGGCCTTATAAAAAGTATGAGTATGATGAATTAATGAGCTGTGTACTCGCTTATTTTTCTAGCTTCGAAAGTGTGCTTTTTCCTTCGATCCCAGAAAATGATCCGATATATAATGTGAGTTGTGAATTAGGTTTTGAAATTGCGCTGCTTCAATATGAAATGACTTACAAAATGCATTGAGGTGATCTATGAAAGTAGTAAGGAATATTGAAGAGATGACTGAGATTTCCAAAGAGATCATTTCAGATAGAAAAACTCATGGACTCGTTCCAACAATGGGCTATCTACATGAAGGGCACCTTTCGCTTGTCAGGCAAGCTGTGAAGGATAATGATTGTGTAACTGCCAGTGTTTTTGTTAACCCCACCCAGTTTGGCCCTAATGAGGATTTTGAATCATATCCAAGAGATGAAAAAAAAGATATTCATTCACTTAGAAAACTTGGTGTTGACTATGTATTTGCTCCAACAGTAGGAGAAATGTATTTTCAAGACCATTCAACGTATGTATTGGAGAATGAGTTATCGAAAGTACTATGTGGGGAAAAAAGGCCAGGACATTTTAAGGGTGTTACAACAGTTGTGTCAAAATTGTTTAATATAATCAAACCGACAAGAGCATATTTTGGCCAAAAGGATGCTCAGCAATTTAGGGTAATAAGAAGAATGGTTAGAGATTTGAACTTCACTGTCGAATTAATTGAAATGCCTATTGTAAGGGAAAAAGATGGATTGGCTATGAGTTCAAGAAATATCTATCTTACAAGCGAACAACGCAGAGAAGCGCCTTTGATTCATAAGGCATTGCTAAAGGGAAAGGAACTTATTAAAGAGGGTAAAAATGATGTGAGTGAGATTAAGGATACTGCAAAGAAGATAATTGGTGATAGTGAGAATATAAAAATAGATTATATAGAAGTTGTGGATGAACAAACATTGAATATCTTGGATAAAATAAATGACGCAAAAAGTGATAGTGTGATAATAGCAATAGCTGCTTTTGTAGGTAAAGCCAGACTCATTGATAACGAAATCGTTGATCTAAGCAATCCTTAAAGTTCTCTAACATATTCCTTATGGTAATTAAGTAAATATTCTAAAATAGTGATACCATCTTTCGGAGATTCGTTGGTTATCATTTTTATAAATTTATCTTTGTTAACTGAAGCTATCTTAGCTGAGGGATTTGCTATAGCTGTAATATCCCATTTATTTTGTAGCATAACCTGTATCTCTCCCAGGGATTTTCCAGCCTTTAGCTCATTTAGTTTGAATAAACCAACATGATGATTTTTCATCAAATTAACGCTTCCAGAAAGCACAAAAAATATTTTTTTTGCAGCTTTGTCTTCTTCTGCATAAACATGTTCAGTATCTTCAATTTCTTTTTGATTATCAGTTTCTGACTTCAAAAGTTTTAGGAATTCTTCACTATACTTTGGGAATCCATAAGTTAAAGAAAAAGAAGTATCACATATTTCAAAAAGATTAAATAACTGGCGAACGTATTTCGATACAGCATCATTTTCAGAATCAATGAGTTGTATCATTAAATCTGCTGCTTCACTTAATTCTCCAGCGCCCATTTTTCCAAGCGCTAGGAATAGCTTAACGGGCCTTTCAAGAGGAGAATTGTGGTATTGTTCAAGATATGAATAGAACATTTCTATGGAAGAACTATATTCTTTTTTTTGCATTTGCTTTACTGCTTTACGGTAGAGGGGTTTTTCTCCAAAAAGAAGGGGAGGATATTTTTCCAAAAAGAATTGTTTCTTTCTTATTATTTGAGCCATTGTTTCTTCAAAGGTACGTATAGTTTTATCACATTCTTCGTGGTAATTTTCAATTAATTCTATTGTTTTATTAAGAGCTTTTTGGAGCAACCGTGTGTTTGCTACTAAAAAATTGAAAACTTCATTTTTATTAGCTGAAATTAACACAGTTTTACCAACTGAAAATCCATCTCCAGTAGATTTTGATGTTACCAAGCTCAACGGATCTACCAGATCTCCCGAGATATAGATTTCATCATCTAAGTTACACTTTACGATTACTCCACCACTCTTTACAAAGTAATACGTATAGATATCTTGACCTTTTTTGAATATTTTTCTATCAGGGTCAAGAACTAATTCTTTCACACGTTCACCTCTCACAAAAATACCCGCAATGAATAACGGGTAATATGTTTTATGTTATGGTTGCACTTATTTCGTCAACACCCATCTCTACAATAGTTTTTGTATCTCTCGCAATCACCAATTCTTCATTAGTTGGTATAATCAGCACTTTAACATGAGAATCTGAGGTTGTTATAACTTTTTCACATGCTCTACAGTTGTTTGCTTCTTCATCAAGTTTTACACCAAGATATCCCAGGTATTTATTTACAACATTTGAGCGCAAATATGGACTGTTTTCTCCAACACCTGCAGTAAATGCTATTGCGTCAACACCATTCATTGCTGCTA
>JASMTM010000073.1:0-2573 GCA_041694295.1 Petrotogales bacterium | reverse complement strand
AATTTCTGCTATGACTGGCTATGGATTGGCAAAATTTCCCTTCAAAGGAAGAAATGTTGTTTTCTTACTAATAATGACAACCATGATGATTCCTTTTGAAGCAATAATGATACCTTTATATCTTATTATTACGGGATTCGGTATGCAGGATTCATATGCTGGGTTAATTATGCCGTTTTTAACCAATGCTTTTGGGGTTTTTCTAATGAGACAATATCTACTTACATTCCCGGATGAAGTCATTGATGCTGCAAGAATTGATGGTGCGAGTGAGTTTAAGATATTTTGGAGAGTTATCATGCCTAACAGCTTACCAGCTGTGGCAACATTGGCTATTTTAACCTTCAGAATGCAGTGGGACAATCTTTTATGGCCTCTTTTAGTAGTACAAAGTGAAGAAATGAAAACAATTCCTCTTTACATAGTCAAATTTTCGACAGAAAAATATTCTAATGAAGGTGCTATGATGGCAGTTGCTGTTATCGCAAGCCTTCCTATGTTCATTCTTTTCTTTGTATTTTCCAAGTATTTCCTAAGTGGTTCTTCAGTATACGCGTCAAGGAAAGGGTGACTTATAGTTTATATGTAAAGATTATCAGTTAGATCATACGTATTATAGAATTTCTCAATAATTACTCTAAATTCTTCTGGAAGTCTTTTAATGACTTCTTTTTTTATCTCGTTGGGTATTTTTTTGTAATATGCCTCTGATATTCCTCCCGTTATACATGCCAGTGTATCGCTGTCACCACCTAACGATACCGCCTTTCTTATAGCATCTTCAAAGTCTTCCGAATCTAAAAAAGACCTTATAGCATATGGAACTGTTCCCTGACAGGATACATCAAAACGATACCATTTCCTTACAGAATCAATGCTTTCACTCAAATCATAGTTGAATGTATTTTCGACAGAATCTTTTATATCTTTTTTGGTTGCACCATTTCTTGCAAGAAAAACGGCAGCTGCTGTCGCATGTGCTCCTTTAATTCCCTCTGGATGGTTGTGAGTTACTTTGGCACTTTTTTCTGCTTCTACAAGAACCCTTTTCATAGTATCAAAAGCAAATCCAACAGGACTGACACGCATGGCAGAACCATTACCCCAGCTGTTGTAAGGTTTTGTACGCTCAGACATAGCCCATCGTGAAAACATAACACCAAATCCACGTTCTGGATATTTTCTGAAATATTCCTTTAGTTTTTCCTCATACTTCGTGCCAGATAAAATACTGTCAGCTACAGCTATTGTTAGTACAGTGTCATCAGTGAAAGTGGAGGAATTTTGAAAGAGCAGAAAATCAGTGGTCTTAATAGGTGTACCTTCATAAACAGAGCCAATAATATCTCCTGCGATAGCTCCAAGCATAATTATGATTCACTCCAGTTGTTTTTTATTAAAAAACAGTTCTCAATTATCAAACCTTGCAAAGGCAATTAATTTGCCATTATCACACGATGTAAAACCAAGAGATTCATAAAAATCCCTGTTTTCTGGTTTATCATCCGTGAGTAAAACCTTTTGCCTGACACCTGGAAATTCATTAATTAATTGCTTTAATAAGCTAGTTCCAATACCCTTTCTCCTGTAAGAGCTTAGAACAAGTATGTCTTGAATATAAAGGATAGTGTTGCTATCACCTACAGCCCTTATAAGTCCGATAAGTCTGTCACTTTCCCAAGCAGTGATTATGAAAAGTGAATTTTCTAAGGCTTTCATAAGGCGATCCAAGTCTTTGGTATAAGATGTGAAACCTGCATCACCGTATAAATGCATAACGCTTCCTGAATCTGGTATAACATTTTTCTTGTACATAAAAGCCATAATTTTTTCTCCTTGTTATGTTAATAGAATTCTTAATAATTATAAATTGTACGTTGTCGGATATTCTAATTCATGCCTAATTTCTTTCTATTTTCGCTAGTATCAAGGTAAACTCTTCACTCAGAAAGTAAGTCATTTTCAACCTTAGCAGTCCATATGGTAGGCACACTCAATGGCTCACAATTTGAACATGTAGAATAACCAGTCATAATAACTTTACTCTCTTTTTGAATCACAACATCAAAATACATAAGCAAACGAAGAGAGAAGCTTGGTCTGATAAAACAAGACACTCGAAGATAAGCTTCTACCAAAGTAAAACAACTGTTTTATCTTTGCCATACCCCAAACCCTCAACCCAAGACTCGATTTTTTAAGTTATATTCGACTCTCATATTTTTTCTAGATCCTATAATTGATCTCTTAGGTTATTATCCGCAAAGCGCAAATCAATTGTTTAGTGTTTTTGAATTTACGTACAACCAACAACGTTTTCTTGAATTTGTTGGCTCATGTCTTTTGAACCTTCGATGGACGAAGCTTGCCGTCAGGCAAGCGTTGGACGAAACGTCAGTGATGGACGATGGACGGTTTTTGCACCTATCGGTTCACGGAAAACGGTTCACGGTTCACGTGTTTTACGGTGGTGTTTTGCACCAGTCGATGGACGATGGACCAAGCGAAGCGTTGGGCCATGGACGGTTTTTTTACACGCACAACCTACAACGTACAACCGACAACGTTTTCTG
>JASMTM010000072.1:0-9717 GCA_041694295.1 Petrotogales bacterium | reverse complement strand
TTGTCAATCTTGAGAGATTAGAAAAAAACCTTGATGTCAGTGTAACAGCTTCTCTCAACCTTGAGGGCAGAATAGTCCTGGGTACCTCCGAAATCGATGGTGGCAAAATCATAATGGTTGAAGATAACGAAAAGAAATGGTCTGTTGATCCAGGAAAATCTACAGTATACTGGCCAAAAAAGAATTTCAGGGTTGATTTAATATCCACAGGAGATATTGATGACGATAACGAAAAGGAAATTATTGCAGTACTGAATCATGTACCGTGGTTCCCGGCAATGATAGCAACTTTAACCTTTGAAGGCGAAATCGAAGGAATATATTATCATCCCGGTCACATAAACAATATATATGTACATGATACAAACAGCGATGGAATTGATGAGATAATATTTACTGCGATAAATTCTCACCTTGGACAAATGAGTATTTTTGCAGTTCTTGATGGCAGAAAACTCTTTGGACAGGCAAAACCGTATAATGGTTACGGAGTAAGAAAAGCTGAAGAATTACTATATAAAGAAATTGAAAAGCTTGGCAAAATCAAAGACATGAAATTTCATGATTATGAAGTAATATTGACTGATCTTGATGGGCAATCGATAGCATTTTCAATGGATTGGTAAGGGGGAAATATTATGAGAAACACTTTTATAATAATTATTCTACTAATGGCTGGCATAAGTGCTTTTGCTTTGGAAATTGTTTCTGTAAACCCTGCGGGTTTTCCCATTGTGGAGCTCAAATTATCTGAAGTAAATGAGATTCCACAGGTAAAGGAAAATGGAAGTTCTGTCGAAATTCTCGATTCGAAAAGAAATCAGGATGAGTTAATCATAACCTACATAAGTAATATTCCAGAGTCAAAAGAGGAAGCCACAATAAAAGTTGAAAACGAAGAAATAACTTACAATATCCCCTCTTTCAAAGAGTCAATGATTCCATTGTTTGCACTCGAGCAAGGAAAAACAGTCAATGTTGATGCCTCATACCATGACTGGGCAAATATCTCGGGAGCTCGTTTAACCAAAGATTTTAGCTCTGCAACAGGAAAGGAAATAGCCGGGAATAGTGATCTTAGTGCAGTCCTTAAAACAGCTAAAGATGGTGATAATTATTACTTTCTCATAATTGTGAAAGATGATGTCCCTCTGCCTTCACCAAACCACGAACTCATGGAGTATGGTGACGCTGTTAAATTGTTTTTAGATAATAATGAATTCCATATTATTCCGGGTAACCTGCTAGTTGAGGATGCATCAATTTACCGAAAAGATGGGCTTAGTATTGACGGTTCACAAGTAAAATGTAGTCTTCAAAAGGGTTTTTATGTTTACGAGATTTCTATTAAACAAGAAATTATTGATGGTTTTGAAACAATCAGTGTAGAAATAATCGATAACGATGCAACCCAACAAGAAAATTTCAGCACTTTAAAATACTCCGGAATAACAAGTGATATTTCTTACAATCCTCCCATAATTTATGTTGAAAGTCCACGGGATGGTGTAATATTTAGCAAGCCATATCTTTTCATCAGTGGTTATGTAGAAGGAAAAGACGTTACTAATATTTTGATCAATCATGAAAAGGTAACCAGTGACGGAGAAACGCTTCCTCAGGAGATAAAAACCCTTTCGCTTGATGAAGATAATTCCTTTACTCATAACTTACTTCTTGTCAGTGGTGAAAATAAAATCACCGTTACAGCAACAAATCTTGCGGGACGAACATCAAAAATTTTCAATATATTTTATCCAAAGGATAATTCGCTTCAATTTTTAGTTAAATGGGATGACACTGAAGCAGATCTAGACCTTTATGTAACGCTTCCTGATGGAGAAATAATGTATTTTATGAACAGCGAAAATCCCGGGAAACTAACAACTGATGAACAGAGTGGTTTTGAGTTATACGAAATACCCTTCAGCGAAATAACTGAGGGTTTGTACTACCCAAAAGTTCATATCTTCTCTGGTAGTGAACAAAACGAAGTGATTAACTGTGAATTTACAGTAAGATGGAATTTCCCTGGAGAACAATCAAGAGAAAAAGTTGTATTCAGTGAATATTTTGAATTTAATTCGAGCGATGCAAATCAGGAAAATACTTCACCTAAATCAACGGGCAAAGACTGGAAAACATTTGATCCAGTACGAATACTTAAACCGGAAGTCCCATTGTACATAGAAACAAATCTTCCCCAAAAACTGGAATCAAACACGTACTTTCAGGTAAACAGCGTTGAGTATAATGACCGTTTTTGCGGACAGTATCCTTTAGGAACAGTAGTAAACTCAACGATTTATCCAAGAAATTTCAAAGTTGATGAATCAACAAGAATTGATGGTGAAGATACGGAATATAAATTTTCTTCCTGGAAGAATTTAGGGGCATCTACAAACATTGATGTTAAACTGAACTCTCCTACTACAATTGAAGCAATTTATGAAAAGTCTTTCAAAGTCGTTGTAAGAAAAATAGATGAAAATGGCAAACATATCGGACAGGACACCACTTATTGGGTTGATGAAGCAAACAACATAGAGCTTTGTGCTGACGAAATTGGAGACCTATTATTTGCGGGCTGGATACTGAATGGCGTGGAAAGCCAAACAAAAAGTCTTTGCACTAGCTTCAAAATAACTGGTCCGACACTGATCGAAATGAAATATCTTCGAACCGGTGATGTTGCACTTATCGATATTAATAAATTCAAACAGGATTTAGATGATGCACATGATTTCTTTGAAAACCTTGGTTTCTCTGTTACCAAAATTTCACTTGAAACACTCAAAGAAAATTCGTCAATTGTAAAATCCTTTGAAATACTCTTTTTCGGATTTAGTGACGCATCAAGACTGGAAACAAAGGAATTATTTGATAGTGAAACACATCAATTAATAAATTCATTTCTTTCTTCAGACGGACTTATGCTACTTTCAGGTTCTGCAGTTTATATTACCGAGCTGATTGGACTAACTACAACAGAGGATCAAGTAACTGATTCTGAGTCTCTTGAAATACCATTAAGACCTCTGTATGATCCCAACAATTTCTTTTCTGGAGTGATATTTACTTCCTCAGATTTCCTTCGGAGCGAAAAACCTGTAAATGATGCTTTAATTGGTGATTCGTTATGGAAAACAACCAGTGAACTGAAAAGTATAGACATAAACAATTTCATTGTAAAAAATCTGCCTATCCATTTTATTGAAACTGTTAAATATAAAGAGGGTAAAATATTGGATGAAAATTACCCGGTACTTTTGTGGAATCTTGGCAGCTCAAGAATAGTTTATATTGAAGGTCTTTTTTCTGGTAAAGATTCTTTGCAGAATACCGGTATAAACTTCTCGCGTAGTGTTGTTGAAACAACCTTAAGCCAAAAACCGTCGCCTTTATTAGTTACGCCAATCTTAGACGCTGCCGTTCGTACAGAAAACACAGTTCAGCTTATGGTAGGTAAAGATAGAGCAGCATTTTACGAGGTGTGGGGTGAAACAGACTATGGAGACTTCAAATATATCGATACTGCTTATGGCAAAGGAATGATTGAAGTTGATTATAAACCCGATATTAAAAGCTACTATATAAGAACACTTTCAGGTCTTTATGTTTCTGAGACGTCTGAAAAGAAAGAAGTTAACTTACCTATGCAAATTGACTATAAGGTATCAGAGAATCTGGTTGAAGCCTTTCTAGAAAATGGCAAAAAGTGGATCAAAGAATTTAAAGGGACTAAAGATATTGTACCTTTAGAATATGATTTCAACCGGAATAAAATCAAGGATATTTTGCTGGTTAGAGAATTGGATAAAAACACGATAAGTAAATCTCAAAGCAACCTTGTGTTAACCGCACTGTCAGCAGACAATAGCGTTTTATGGGAAAGAGTTATTGGCGAAAGAAGAATATATGCAATTTATCCAAACTATAAGTTTAAGAAACTTATTAAATTCGAAAACAATAACAACACATATTTTACTCTGATTGCCAATTGCTTCGATCAAGACAATAAAGAAATCTTGAGTAGTATGGTTGCTATTATCGATGATACTGGAAAAATTTCGGGAGAACTCTGGCATCCTGGACCGATTAATGTGGCAGAACTGGAAGACTACAATAGCGACGGAATCAGAGAATTCATCTTCGCTGGCAAAAACCTCCACTCAAAGGGTGCTGATTATATTATCGTCTCATTAGACGAAATCATTAATAATTATGTACAGACCCCACCTGGAAAAGGAAGCTTTTTCCCGGTTACTGAGGGATACAAATACAAGATGTACAACGAATACGATGAATTCACAGATATCGAAATTCTTCCTGATGGAAAAGGAATAAAACTTTTGACAGAAAACCACGAGACCACCGTAAGGTGAAAACTATGACACTAAAAATACTGACTTTTTTTATATTATTTGTTATGTTATCAGTTATTTCATTTTCAATGGTTGAATACCTGGACGTTGTTTTGTCTGATTTTCCATCGGTCAGTATTTTAGCATCGTTAAAGGGGTATTATCCAGTTAATGAATGCAACTTCAAAGAGAATTGTAGAACCCTACCCTGCAATATTACTGTTTTAAAGGAAGTTGAAGCACAATCAATTGATTTTCATTTCTTTGTTGATACCTCACTCTCAATGAACAACAGAATACAATCCGTCCAAAAAGCATTTGAAGAAATTTTCGCATTAGCTTCAAATACAAGTACAAAAAAAGCCTTACATTTTTATACGCTGGAGAACCATGTACATTCTATATCAGAAAATGAACCGCTGGAAAGCGATTTTGTTGTTAGAGCTTTGTTCAGCAGTGTTGATAGTCCTGATGAACAACCACTCGGGTATCTAAGCAATATCATTGATAAAACTGATTCACCATCAGTCTTTTTTGTATTTACTGATCAAGATGGATTTGCAAATATCGAACTAGAAAGAATAAAAGAAATCTCGAAAAAACTTATCACTTCAGGATGTTACCTGATAGTGGTTTGCAGTAGCAACCCGACATTAGAAATTGATAACGTTTCTTTTATTAAATATTCAAAAATTCATGAAGCATATTCAATAATACGCGAAATTAAAAGTTATTTAATAAAGCTTTCATATGAGAGTACAGGCATAAATATTCCTTTACATACCATTTCGTTATTTGAAAATGAGGAAACATTCACTGCTCCTGCAATGGAGAAACCAAAAATTATTCTTCACAAGGATTTTAAAAAAAATGGTTATTTACCTGGCGACATCTTACAAATTAAGGGTTCAGTTCAGGGAAACTACAACAGTATTTCTGTAACCCAAAATACTTCCCCTATCTCTTTTTCGCTTAATGATGATGAATTTTACTTTAACGTGAAACTAATAGAAGGGCTTAATTCAATTCACATTACAGCCTCTGGAAATCGTGGGAAGACCTTATTAAATAAAGAATTCATGGCTGTTAAGGAAAAACAATCGACATTAGAGATCGTTCTTGACTGGGAAGACAAAAACGCTGACATAGACTTGTATGTAAAAGAGCCCTCTGGCTGGGTATATTTCTTGAATAAAGAAAACGTTGGTCGCCTGAGAGACGACGTCCAGTCAGGAAGTGAAGGTGGAGAATACTATATACTGGAAAAAATAATTCCCGGAAGCTATGAAATATATGTCCATGCATATGAGATCAACCAGCCTATCACGGGCAAAGTAAACATATTACTTGATAAAACACTCATTTCAAGTAAAACGTTCAGGCTAAATAAATCAAATACTGAAAATTGCTTCCCAGGGTATTCTGGTGATGACTGGCAATTGATAGAAATACTTGATCTATAAATTATTATTAACAAAAAAAGGAGGCTCAAGAATGGCTGGCATTTCCAATAGAGCAAAAAACATGCCTTCCTCACCAATCAGAAAACTTGTTCCATTTGCTGATAAAGCAAAAGAAAAAGGAATAGAAGTATTTCACCTCAATATTGGACAACCTGACATTGAAACCCCAGATGTTTTTATGGCCTATATCAATAAGCATGGTCCTAAAGTTGTTCCATATTCGCATTCTGCAGGATTAATTGAGTTAAGAGAATCATTCTGCAAATACTATAAAAGAAGAAACATTGATCTTAATCCTGATGAAATTATAATCACTTCTGGTGGAAGCGAAGCAATAATTTTCGCCCTCGCGTCAGTTGCAGATCCAAATGATGAAGTTATAGTTATTGAACCTTTTTACGCTAACTACAGAGGTTTTGCGAGCTTATTGAACATAAAACCAGTTCCCATTACTTCATATGTTGAAAACGGTTATAGACTTCCTCCCAAAGAAGCCTTTGAAGAGGTATTGTCCAGCAAAACACGGGCTATACTTTTCTCGAATCCATCAAATCCAACAGGCACGGTATATACACGTGAAGAAATGGGCCAGCTTATAGAACTTTCCAAAGAACACGATTTGTTTTTAATTTCAGACGAAGTATATAGAGAATTCACTTTTGACAATACAAAAACATATCCACTGTTGTCTCTTTATCCAGGAGACCGTTCAATAACGGTAGACAGTGTTTCAAAAAGATACAGCGCATGTGGTGCAAGGATAGGATTAATAGCTTCGAAAAACAAAGAGATTATGAGTAGCGTAATGAAATTCGCCCAGGCAAGATTATCTCCCCCTGCAATATCGCAGCTAGGTACAATTGGATTGCTAACACTTAACGACAGTTATCTTGAAGAAATCAAAGATGAATATGAAAGGCGAAGAGATGTAGTATACGAAGAGCTTTCAAAAATTGATGGAGTGGTAATGCATAAACCACAAGGTGCATTTTACATCTCCGTGGCACTGCCAGTCGATGATGCTGAAGCCTTTGTGAAATGGATGCTTACAGATTTTTCTCTTGATGGAAAAACTACAATGGTTGCGCCGCTCCAGGGCTTTTATAGCACGCCGGGGAGAGGAAAAAATGAAGTAAGAATTGCTTATGTTTTGTCAACTGAAAAGTTAAGAGTAGCCTGTAATGTACTTGCAGAAGGCATTAAAGTCTATAACAAAATAAAAGTATAAATAGTTGAAATTACCCTTCAATAAATTATATAATTATTGAGAGGGTTACTTCAGCGTTAAGCCGGTGGTTATCACCGGTTCTTTTTATTTTCTATGATTTCCTTCGCTGTATGCCAGGCAAGAGAGGCACACTTGATGCGCACTGGGAATTGTTTGACACTCTCAAAAATAACAGCATCGCCGAGTATTTCACCATTATAATTCTCATCTTTTAGCATCTTGATGAAGTTATTAATTATGTCATTTGCTTGTTTTAAATCTTTTCCTTTTAGTATTTCTGTCATAACAGAAGCGGAAGATATGCTTATTGCACAACCGTTCCCTTCAAAGGATATATCTTCGATAGTGTTGTTTTCAATAATATTCATGAAAATCTTCAGTTCATCACCACAGGATAAATTAGCCCCCTCCCTTTCATCCGTCGCGTTATTTAAAACACCCTTATTTGAAGAATTCTGATAGTGCTTAAGGATTATGTCAGAGTAAAGGTCTCTAATATTCATGAAAACCACCTCAAAGATTTCTCTATACCATCCACAAGTGCGTCAACATCTTCTGGCGTGTTGTAGAGATAGAAGGATGCCCGGCACATTGATGAAATACCCAGGGCTTTCATTTGAAGCTGAGAACAATGATGGCCGCTTCTTACTGCGATATTTGATAATCTGCTTAGTAATTCAGCTAGATCATGAGGATGAACATATTCGTGAGAAAATCCTATTATTCCATGGGCCTTTTTGTCATTAAAAACCGTGATGCCATTTATTCTTTTTAAGGATTCAATCGCCTTATTTGTTAAATATCCAATATATTTGTTCAATTTTGAAAAACCTATCTCTTTTAGATAATCTATGGCTTTTGCCAGTCCTGTTGCCCCAGAAACGTTTGGAGTTCCCGCTTCAAATTTGTATGGAAGCTTATTAAATGTTGTAGATTCTTCATACACTTTATCGATCATTTCTCCACCAAATTCGGTGGGATTCAGTTTTTCCAGTAAATCACCCTTCCCTATTAATGCTCCTATTCCCATAGGTCCAAGCATTTTATGACCGGAAAAAGCCACGAAATCAACACCAGATTTCTTGAAGGAGAATTCTTCATGTGGGATTAACTGGGCACCGTCAACAACAACTATGCCACCTTTTTTGTGAACCAGATCTGTTATTTCTTCGAACGGAGTTCTATAACCAAGACTGTTTGTTAAACCGGCAATTGAAAACACAAATGGTTTATCAATAGAATCAATTGTTCTATTTATCTCGTCAACTAAAAAAGTTCCA
Source organism: Petrotogales bacterium (assembly GCA_041694295.1). Lineage (GTDB taxonomy): Bacteria > Thermotogota > Thermotogae > Petrotogales > Kosmotogaceae > JASMTM01. The sequence continues at coordinate 1,382 of JASMTM010000072.1, read as the reverse complement.
TTATCAATATTTACAGGAATAAACTCTACACCAAGACGAGCTAACTGTTGCCAGGGAACATAATTGCTGTGATGCTCAAATTTCGGAACAACAAATGCTTTATATAAATTGGAAAACGCCAGAGAATAAGCAAGCACATTCAGCGATTCCGTCGTTCCGCGAGTAAAAATTACTTCACGTTCTTCGCAGTCAATGAAATCTGAAACCTTTTTTCTTGATTCTTCGAAAACTCTTGTGGATTCCTCTGCCAATGCATATAATGCTCTGTGAACATTTGCATTCCTACTTGAATAGTAACGATTCATAGTTTCAATAACCGATTCGGGTTTTTGTGTTGTGGCTGCACTGTCTAAATAAACAAGATCAGGGTACTTGTTGAATAAAGGAAAATCCTTTTTTTTGCTTACAAAATAATCAATCAATTCTTGTTGCGATATCATTTTTCATCCTCTCACATTCCTCTTTGAAGCTGCTTTCTATCCTACTAAAAAACGCATTAAACATGGATACAACTATCATCTTTTTTGCTTCACTTAAATCATAGCCTCTACTCATCAAATAGTATAAATGATCTTCATTGATTGAACCCACTGTAGCTGCATGAGATGCCTCTACATCATTCTCTGTTACGAATAAGCCCGGTATTGTCTGTACGTATGAATTCTCTGAAAGCGTAATCATACTACTCTGTTCTTTCCCAATGGCCCCTTTGGCTTCACTGGCAATATGCACTGAAGGTCTGAAAATTGCTTTTGCAAAATCACTAAGCGTTCCTATCCCATTTATTATACCATGAGACTCTCTACCAAAAAGCTTCACAACGTACTGAGAATCAATCTTTCCTCGATTTGCAGCTAAAAAGGCAGGGATAATTTCTGCTTTCGTTCTTTTTCCTCTGCCCAATACAAAGTGATGAGGTGCGACAATGCCATCTGAAATATTAAAATCCGTTATTCTCAGTTCAGCTTCGTCCTCAAGCATATATAAATTGTTAGCAAAACTAAAAGCATTTTTGTTCGTGACTCCAGAAAACAGAATATCCAGACTTGATCCGTTTCGCAGAAGAAATCTATTATTCATTACCACCAAACTTTCTGAATAGTTTCTTACATGAATTTTCACCTTCATATTTTCAGGTATCACAAACATATTTGTAGTATACGAAGGACGGTTTGGACCTGAATCTGTACTTATCGTTAATGGAGTATCAAAATGTTTGAATATATATCCATCTGTATGAAAGATATCTGCAAGTAAAACAATTTTTCTATCTGATCCTTCAAAATCGAGCGTTTCAAATATGATTCGCTCAGCCTTATTCATTTCTTTTATTGGCTTGTAAATTCCCTTTCCCTTTATTTTAATAGTTGAATCCATGGCAT
>JASMTM010000071.1:0-3365 GCA_041694295.1 Petrotogales bacterium | reverse complement strand
AGAAAGAAAATCGCATTTTCCCCTCTAAACAGAAGTAGAAGCTCCTTTTTTATTATTGACATAGCTTTTTTTTCGGGTACTTTTTCTTCTTTTCCTCTGGACGAAGGTTCAAAAATAAAGCCATTGGCAACACGAATGGACATCCTTATCAACCATACGTCTAATACTGCAAGTAATAACCATTCAATTAAGCTACCTTTTGAAGCCAGCATAACCCAGGTGGATGGAAGAAATCTCATTTGGCTAACAGTTAAAAAAGCTTTATCCGTAGTCATACTTCCTGAACCAACAAGTGAGATCATTAACAGGAATACACCCGCATTGAGCAGTGTTAGGAAACCACTTAGTTTCCTGGCAGTAGTTTTAGAAATGAAAGCGCCAATTAATTTACTAACTGGAACTGAAATTCCCATTGCAAAAACAAAACCAAGAATGGCTGCCCCTGAAGATAAAAGGACAGTTATACCACCTTTTGATAATCCATAAACAAAGGCAACAGAAAAATATAAAGCAAAACTGACAAAGGTCCCCAGAAATGCTTCAAAAAATTTATAGAAAAAAATCGAAGCGCGAGAAATAGGAAATTTTAGAAGGAAACCTATTTCATCTTCATCATACAGGTTATAAATAAAGAAAGGAATTTGATTTAAGATTGCAAGTATCAGCAGTATCAAAGAAAAAAAGGAAAAGTAGGCATCTGCAAGCGTTAAGAACGATCCATCTCCAAAAATTATTACCCTATCAAGCTCTTTGAAAAAATCTATAGTGGGTAAAAATGCCAGACAGAATATTGCAAGGATAACTACTAAGTAAAGGACAGGCAGTTTCCTGAATTTTTCATTTCTATTTATTGAGGTATTTTTCAACCTGTATTTTACAAGTAGAGCAAAATCTCCCATTAATTATCACCAGATAACCAGTTTTCTCTAATCGAGCTGGTCTATGATATCGTAGAATTCATCGCCACCGGTAAGCTCAAGAAATAGATCTTCAAGGCTTTTGTTGCCCTTGTTTGATATCTGTCTTAATTCTTCCATAGTTCCTTCAGCAATCAGTTCTCCTTCGTTAATAATTCCTATTCGATCACACATCTTCTCAGCCACTTCCAGAACATGGGTAGTCATAAAAATTGTGGTTTCATTATCAGCCATTTTTCTCAGAAGTAATTTCAGGAGTTTCGCACTTCGAGCATCCAAACCGACTGTGGGCTCGTCCAAAAAAATTACTTCAGGCTGCCTCATCAAAACAGTTGCCACCATCAATTTTTGTTTCATGCCGTGAGAATAATCACCAATGAATTTGTTGAGATAATCGATGCCCAGAATATTGCATATGTCATTCAATCTTTTTTCAACTTCATCAACATTTACTTTATATATCTCCATGATAAATTTTGCGAATTCATAGCCTTTAAGATTGTCATACATTCTGGGTTCATCAGGAACTACCCCAATTCTCCTTTTTATACTCATCTCATTACTTGACATGCCCATATTCAATATTTCTATTGAACCATTATCAGGTTTAAGCACCCCGGTAAGCATCTTAATAGTTGTTGTTTTACCTGCTCCATTGGGTCCAAGGAAACCGTAAATTTCACCGGGATATACATCAAGATCTAAATCTCTTACTGCTATCAGGTCCCCAAAACTTTTTGTGAGTTTTCTGGTTTTTATCATACATCAGGACCTCCTATTATTGATCGTATACGTCAGGCGCTTTATCAAAAAAGGTAGCTATTCGAGGATTAAACGTAAGTTTTACAATACCTATGGGACCATTACGTTGTTTTCCAATTATCATTTCCGTTTCATGTGGCTTGTCAAGAGCTTCAGATTTATCTTTATAGTACTCTTCTCTATAAAGAAAGCTTACCATATCAGCATCTTGTTCTATGGCACCTGATTCTCTTAAATCACTCAGTCGTGGTCGTTTGTTTTCTCTTTGCTCAACCGCTCTAGAAAGCTGAGACAAAGCAACTACAACGACGTTCAACTCCCTTGCCAGTAACTTCAACGACCTCGATATCTCAGATATCTCCTGCTGTCTATTTTCAGCCGAACCTCTAAGATGCATCAGCTGCAAATAATCAACAAACAACGCTTCAATATTAAATTCCGATTTAATCCTTCTTGCCTTCGCTCTCAACGTTCGAGGGTCAAGAGAAGGTTCATCATCAACAACAATTTTTGAACGATAAAGAGCATCAGCCGCTCGAGTTAAAAGATCCCATTCATCAGTACTAAGATATCCGGTTCTTACATTATGAAGATCCACTCTTGCTTCAGAACATAATAATCTTTGGGCAAGTTGCTCTTTAGTCATCTCCAGACAAAAGAAAGCGATTGGGATATCATTCTTTAATGCCATATTCTTGGCAACATTCAAAGCAAATGCTGTTTTCCCCATTGATGGTCTGGCTGCAACTATCACAAGATCTGATTTATGAAAACCAGTTGTTATCTTATCAAGCTCTCTGAAACCAGTTGGAATACCCGTAACGAGTCCACCCGATTCGATAGTTTCAGGTCTATCTTTCAGTTTCTCAAGGTCTTCAAACACTGAATTCATTATTGGTCCCAATTCCCTGTATGATCTTGAACTCTGACTTTCAGTAATACGAAATATGAGTTTTTCGGCGTTATCGAGTGTTAACTCCGTGTCATCCGATGTATAAGCTTCCTGTGCAATCTTTCCTCCAGCATTAATTAAAGCCCTTAGTAGCGATTTTTCTTTAACAAGTTTTGCATAATATAACACATTTGCAGAGGTTGGAACCACGTCAGCCAGCTGAACTACCGAAACCTCTCCACCCACATTTTTCAGTGCATCTGTAGAGCGCAAGCGCTCAGTTATTGAAACAATATCAACAGGAAACCCATTATCGAAAAGATATTCAATAGCGGCAAATATCAATTTATGCTTGTGCAAATAAAAATCATTTGAACCGACAATCTCAATGACTTCGGGTAAAGCTTCAGTATCAATAAGAACGCTACCTATAACTGCTTCCTCTGCCTCTACGCTATGAGGGGGGGTTCTTGGTTCCACGTCATCATTCCTCTCTCAGGAATTTCTCAATATTATCTACTAGCTCTTCTGCTGGAAGATTCGTAACGATCTGGCCCTTTGTTTTTCCACAACCACCATTAACTGGCAACTCTTTTTTAATATAGGAAAAAATGTTTTTTAGATCTATTTCTTTAGAGAAGATCATGAATTTATTTTCCTCAATTTTACCGATAAACACATACCTTTTGTCATCAAGGTAACTGGGGATTTTTTCAATAATGCTTTTTTCTGCATCCAAAAATTTGCATAAACCTTTTTCTTTATTTACTCTCTTCGCATAAAATTTGGCTAAA
>JASMTM010000070.1:0-4786 GCA_041694295.1 Petrotogales bacterium | reverse complement strand
CATCCCCATTATCGTTCCTGAACCTGTCAGGTCTAAAATAAACAAAGGAATTGCTACCTGTTGAACTCCTGATCCAATTAAAGAAACAAGTCTTCCCAGAGAATAAAACCAGAAATTTCTTCTGTAGGATTTCATTTTTTTCACCTGCCATTTCAACTTTTACAATATTTATTGGATTACATTTCAAAATATACCATGAAATATAGATATATTTCAAGTATTGATTCAAAACTTTTATCAATTATTGAAAATTTTACTCTGACAGTATGAATAAAAATGAACATAAATTACTCTTTATAAGGAATAGAAGCATAATAAGCAAAATACTAAATTTATAAATGAATACATATTTTTTCAAACTATATCAATAAAATAAAAAAAGCCATCAGTTATTTTACTGATGGCTTTAAAATATTTGGTTTACTAACTAAAAACTTTCAAAATGGAATGTGGTTATCTTTTCAAAGTCACAGTCGCAGTTTTTATCAAGTACCTTTACTCTGTTTGCTAAAATCATTTCTGAGAAATCAGTGAAACCGGACATAATAGAAGAAAAGGTTCCTATATCAGTTTCCAGATCAGGACTTTCAGAACACTTTGTAACTGAAAGAATGCCTCCGTCGTTTGTTAGTTTCCATATTCCTTCGTTTTCTTTGATAGTGTTATCTTTGATGTTGATAGAAAAGTTAATTTTTTCATTGCCGATTCTCAGTCCATCAAGTAAACTCATTGAATTAATTCGTATCATGCCTGCATATCTTTTATTGATGCTAGAAGGTCTATCAGATAAATACGGCCATATCAGAAAATCTTCGGATACCCATAATTCCAACTTCGAGACCTGGTGCGATAATTTTCTTAAGTAATCGAACATTGCACGCTTAGTTTCTTCGTTATCGTAGATCATTGATCCAACCGAAGCTTTCGAGCCAAAATCTTCAGAACCTATTTGAAGTGTAAACATTCCAACTACATTATCATTTTTTTCAAATTTTACTACTCCTTCTGAAGCACTCCCTGATATTTCGTTATCCAAATGTCTGTGCCAGATATAATCATCCCGTAAAGCAAAATTGTAAAAACTCTTCGCTCTTTTATTGTAATAATTTTTTATGTCGTCATCAGGGTATTGATAGTAAGCTGCTTCAATACCCTCAACGGATGATTTCTTTAGCTGACCGGGAGATAATGCAATTATCTTCCTTGTGAAAAAAAGTTCCCATCCGTACTTACGATAAAAATCAATATTAAAAGGATATAGCACTGAAACCTTCATTCCCTTCTGAATCATTGTTTCTACTGCTTCCTTCAGCATGAATTTTACAGCGCCTTTTCCTCGATAATCAGGTCTGGAGCATACCAGACCAATGCCACCCATGGGAACCATATCCTTTCTAAATCTCATCTTAAATGGATACAGCAGATAAGCGGCAACGGGTCTTTTACCATCATAAGCACCAAATAACTCGACATTTGACTCCAGTAATTTGCTCAAATATTTTTTAAAAGGCTTTTGTTTATCGTACCTGATTCCAAAGGAAAAGAAAGCCATTTTTGCAGCTTCATCAATTTCTTCAATCTTTTTGTAGGTAAACAAGAATTATCCCCCCTGATTTTTTTGCATAAAGTTATATTATCATAAACGAAAAAAGTTATGCAATGAAGGGATTTTTATTTCGGAAAGACGATATTCATCAGTCAGTTTTGTTTATTGTTGAAGTTCATACCTCTATAACTCTACCAGCACCGCCTTCAACGTATTGTTTCTGGAAACGCTTCTTTATCTCATCCTTATATTGAGTACAATGGGTTGCGCAAATAAACTCAAAACCTTCTAAAGACTCAGGTCTGGTTCCATGTAATCCACCCAAAACACCATAAATCTTTCCAAATTTTGAAGCAGTATTGCGCATCTCACTAAAACTCGGATGAGAGCAGCCAGCCACAATTAAAATACCCTTTTCGGTTTCAACACACATGGATTGTTCTATCTCGTCAAGCATACCTGTAGAAAATATTCCTTCGTGCATTTTTTGGGGGGACGTTACTTCGAAGACTTTTTTGTTTTCTGATACTCTAATTCCCGGAATATGATGGGGTAACCAAATATCAACGTTATTATTTACTTCAAGAAATGCCGCAAGTCCACCAATATGATCATAATGAGCATGCGAAATAAATATTTCTTCAATTTTTTCAGGATCGATATCCAGCTTTTTCATGTTAGATAGTAGTATTTCGCCCTTTGTGCCGGTATCAAAGAGTATGTTCTTTCCATGCGCTTCAACTAAACATGAAAAGCCCCAGTCAGATTGAAGCTCTTTTTTCCATGCGGTGTTATCGTAAATAATGGTAACTTTCATAATTTCACCTCCTTGCACGTAAACGCTCATCGATGGTACCATCGGGTAACATCCAATCGGGGTGAGGTTCACCATTTTCTTCCATTTGATATCTTATACAGCTTTCCCAATCACCTTTACAGTACAATTCTATCCAGCTATCATCAAGTTTACCTATTTCATTAAATCTTTTCATAGGACATACGGGGAACCATTTGCATTCATTCTTCAAAATTTTTATTTTCTGGTAATGACTTTGAAGCATCTCCTTTGTCTCTTCGTTATGGAGCATTACAGCCGGATGTTCAAGTGGAAGAATTTTCTTTCCTTTGCCCAAAAATAGTTTGCCGTAAACCTCATGAAAGTCAGACTTATTAGGAAGTTTAATTTCATTCTTTATTAGTAAATACCTTGAAGCATAATGCCCCAGCGTTATGACAACAGAAGAAGTAACTTTGTCAAGTTCATTTTCAAGATAAACACTGCATGCATCTATTTCATCTTGTTTTGGTTTTCTATTGCCCGGCAACATACATTTTATAAGATTAGTCATATAAACATCCTCTTTTTTAAGACCAACCTTATTCAGCAAATCAAATAGGACATCTCCGGAAGGACCAACAAACATCTTACCCTTCTCATCTTCTTTCTCACCGGGTGCCTGAGCTACAATCATAAAACGTGAATCAGGATCACCTTCACCAACGACCGGATATTTTCTTGTTTCTGATAGTCTGCATTTTTTACAATTTAAAATACTTTTGTTCATTTCTTCAAATGTCATAAAAACTCAAGCCATAGCCTTTTTTCTCACTTCTTCAGGATATTTCTCTATCGCATATCGCAAAGAAACCTTGGGTATCACTTTCCGATTTTTCATTACATAATTAAAAACTTCATTTTGAAATTTATTCGCAGCCTCTTTAAGTAACCATCCATATCCTTTTCTTACTAAATCATCTTCATCCGTGATCAATTCATCACAGGTTTCAAAAACCTCTTTAAGAAGTTTTTTTCTCCTGACAGAATAAATAAGAATGACAGCACTCGCCCGCCTAAACCAGCGATTATCAGATTTTCTCCAGCTAACTGTCTTATCAATCAGTTCTGGATATCTGAACAATAGATAACCAAAGGCATGAATACAGAGATCGTCGCAGGAACCCCAGTGATGTACGTACTGCATCAACCAACGTTCAAATCTCCAGAATTCTTCTTTATTCAATTTTTCCCTTAATCTGAATGCCCAGTCGAAGGCAATAGTTCTTTCTTCAGAATAATTCGTGCTTAATAAGTACTCACATAAATTAAGAATTTTTGGTTTCTCCAAATTCTTAATTTTCATATAATAATCCGCAGCGATTTTCCTTACAACAGTGGCTCTATTTCCGTGTGACAAGCTTTTTATTTCCTTCAAATCTTGCTTCTTGAAAAATCTTGTAGTGCTTTTTAAATAACTATAATCTGCCTTAATTTCAAGTTCCCGTTGAATAATGCTAATAAGCTCCCGATGGTCTTTATCTACCATAAATAAACTCACCACTCTATTTAACATTTGAAAATATAGTCAGAATGTGTTCATCGAAAAACATATCACATTATCCACTTAATCACTACAATTTAACAAACACACCTGTGAAAACAAAAAAATAAACCACTAATTATTGATTGCATCATGCCTATCAATAAAACGATCAAGAATCTTTTTTGTGTTTTTAAAATCGTCAGCTATTCGTGATAAAAATGTTCTACCTTTAGATGTTATGCGATATTTCTTCTTTGCTGGCCCTGATTCAGAAGTATCCCACTCAGCTACAACCAGTCCTTCAGCTTCCAGCTCTGTAAGAATCCTGTACAAGCCACCCATCTGCCCGATACTGCTGCTGCCCAACTCAAATTCCTCAAGTCTTGAAGCAAGCTCATATCCATGAGACGGTTTTTCTGCCAACAGAAGAAGGATAAAAGCTGCCCTCCATATTCTGGCAATGCCTCTACCCTTTCCTGGACCAAATCCCCTCCTGAAAAATGGCAATCAGATCACTCCTATTTTAATACTCTACGCATAGTTCCTGAGTTTCATAAGTGCTGATTCTGCAGCAGTTATCAAAGGATATTTCGTTGGAGCAGAGGTCAACATTGGATGTGTTCCAATCTGCATGGTCACAAGGTCATTAGCTGTGATGCCCTTCTGCAAACCCAAACCTATTATATTAATTATTTCGCCAACACTCTTTCCGCCGGCAATCTGGGCTCCAAGCAATATTCCACTTTCTTCAGAAAAAAGGAGTTTTACTTTCAATTTACTCTTATCTGGCAATGTACTGGGATGACGATCAATGCTTTCAGCTTCACCTATAACACACTTAAAGGCTTCCTTTTCAGATTTTCTACACGTCATGCCTGCAGCGCCAAGAGTTAAGTTTTCAATAGATGTTGAAAAAACA
>JASMTM010000069.1:0-2885 GCA_041694295.1 Petrotogales bacterium | reverse complement strand
TGTCCCATCAAAAAATCCAACCTATTACCTATCTACTCCGAATGTTATATTGTATTATATTTCAGATTTTCATCCGGAGTTATCGTCACCTCTTGATTTTGATCATATCATCTCCTTTCTTTAAAAAAATTCACATCTTTTGCGGTATTTGTGACAGAATAATTGCTGTGTTTTTTATTCACTCTTATTTGCCATTTTGTTAAAATGATTCAATAAATCAACTAGTCATTGTGCTTTGTCAATAAAGTACTTTGTACACCAAAAGTGGCTACATCTCCGAACTTAGGCATCTTCTTCAGGTTACCCATTCTTTGTTGATATCGATAAGACTAGTTACCGCTATTCCAAAAAAGGGAATCATTGTTTGGAAAAATTCCATACTATTCTGCTTCCCTTTATCAAAAAAAGAAATAAAATTCTGAAACATTTCCACTGTCGATTGGGTAATAATTCAGAAATTATCTGAGTGTCTTGATCGTTGCTGGGTTCTTTGAGTTGCTCCACTTTAACTGTTTTCTTGTTATAACCCATTGCTCTTTAACCTTTTTGTGCTATTCTGATAGTTTTGTCCATGTCAGCTTGTGATAGAATTAGAACGAGTCAGTTGTTGGTATACTGGTTTATCACGGGATTTGTGTTTTCTGTGATAGCATTTGCAACCATTTCATAGGCAAACGTCATTGTTACTATCAAGAACAACATTGTTAATATTAACAAAAACTTTATGGATTTTTCATTATTATTTTTAATATAAGATGTTATATGTGATTTTTCAAATTTTTTAGTTCTGTAATATGCTTATGTACTAAGTTTCGGAGCCTAAAATTGCTTAGAATTGTTACATTCGCATTTTTCCGTTATAACTGAAACAAGGAGTTGGAAAAGTGAAGAAATTGCCTGAATTGTTCATGCCTGTGTTCAGATATGGTGCATTTGCAAAACCATTAACAATTAAAATCATCAATTCAAATCTGTCAGATAGTATAAAGTATACTGCGCTTTCTTTTGTACATACGTGGAAAGGTAACTATGATAAATCGCTTTACTATACCCATAAAGCGCTTGATCTTTGTGAAAATAGCAGCATGCGCTATATGCTCCTTGCTAGGGAGCTGTCTTGTAAGGCAAATCTCGGAAATAAAGATGAAAAGCTTTACCGATTTTTAAAAAGTAATTTGAATAAAATAAGCGGAAGAACGCGAGAAGAAATAGAGGCAGTTATTTTAAACGTAGAAGCAAGATGGGGAATAGTAAAATTAAGAATTTGGGGGAATAAAAAGTCATTACCTGCCCTCGCTTTCCTTCATCTTGGTCAGGCGCAGAGACTTACCGAAGAAGGGGAACTATCTCAGGGGGTTAGTCATTATATTCAGGCATACAGGGTCTCAAAGAATATCCTCCATCATTCAGGAATTACCAGTTCCCTTAATGGCCTTGCATGGAGAATGAGGGAAAAACATCCATTGTGGGCTCAGTCGATAGCAAAAAAAGCGGTGTATTATCTTGGTTATTACCGAGAGGTTCCAGGCAATCTTTTTGGATGTCTTGACACGTTATTTGTGATTGAGAAAGCAAATACTTCATGTTCCATAGCGCAAACAGCGCGAATAATTCCATCTCTGCCAGTACCAAAAAATTATGAAAAGCTTTTAATGGAAGCAGAAAAATTCATTCCCAATTACAATATCTCTATGTACAAAAATAGTGAAGAATTGAGGAAATACCTCAAAACGCTAATAGGTCCATACAGGGGAAAAAACGTAAGTATAAGCGGCCTTTCGGCAATTTTTACGGGTAAGACAAAGGTGATAAGGGGAAATACGCTGAGGAAAATAATAGAAAGGATGACAGAAAATAGAACTTTGGATATTACCAGAGTTCCTTATCTTGTATACAATGAATTGGTAAAACATGGGATTGAAAAAAGCTTTGATGAATCAATTCATTATTTGGAAAAACTCCCTTTTTCAGAGAGAAAGCGACTTTTCTTCTCTACTTTCACTGCACTTGTTGACAGGGAAAAGTTTTATCTTTCAAGGAAAGATAAATTACTTGAAGCGTATAAGACTCTCCAAAATATAAGCATATTCACAAATCTTATGAGCAAAAGGTACGAAACGATGAGTTTTGTGGTCGACATGGCAAAAGCACATCCATATGTAGAGGGAAGAAGAGCTGCAATTCGCAAGGCTGCCGATAGAATGCGGATAGATTTATTCATAAAGCACTATGCGAAACTCACCGAGCACAACAAAAAAATCCTCGACAGATTTCTTGGGAACTACGGCAGGTATGATGGTATAAATTTTGGGATCAAAATGAATGGACTCAAGGGAGTAAAGGCATTTGCAAGAAGATACAAATTGAAAATGCAACCATGTTTAATCGCCTATTGGTGTGAAGAAGATGGAAGAACACGAAGAAAACTGGAAAGGATTTTGAAGAACATATAATACCAACAGGAGACTTATTTATCTTCGAAGAATTTTACTGCGCAACGTTCAGGTCTTCCACTGTTTTTAACCAGTCGATTTTCCAACTCCAAAGGGTTTTCTTGAGATAATAGAATCTTGGGTTGCTAAACACCTTTAGCGGGATTTGTGTGTTTTTTTCACTAATAAGAGAAGCACCATGTAATTTTCTTTTATTTCCTTTTTAATAGCTTCAAGGATGAAATACAAGATGTTATTTCCGATTTTATCCATGACAGTCATATCCACAGATGTTACTTCGAAACTGTAATATGTAAATTCCAGTTCAAGTCTTGATAAGTTATGCTTACTATCAGGATCATTATTCAGCAGGTAATATATCTTGTTTAAGGGAAGGTAAGAGCAATTCAAAATTTCGTTGATGGGGTCTGAAACTTGATTGGAATAATCAAC
>JASMTM010000068.1:0-8681 GCA_041694295.1 Petrotogales bacterium | reverse complement strand
TGTTGAATCATTTATCCCGTATTCATTCCCTACTTCCACCGAACTCTTTTCTTCTTCAATACACTTTTTCACTACTTCTAACTTCAATTCTTCTGGATACTTTTTTCTTGTTATCATCTCTCTCACCCCTTTCTTTTTTCCTGTTTGTTTTATATTACTCCGTTTTTATTCCTAGTCCTAATTCTTCAAGGGGCGAAAATGTAATAAAACCAGAAACCGTTGTGCGTGGTACGTTGTGTGTTGTACGGAAATACAGAAAAACATAAAACATTTGATATGCGTGTTGAGAAACACACGGATATGCTGCTTGAGGGACAGCAGGATATGCATGCCAGGGTAGGGCATGGATATGCGACTGCGTCGGATAAAACAATAAATGGCGAGTTTAGATTCTAGAGTTTGGGGTCTGGTAAAACGTAAGAAGCCAAAAGATCAAATGAACACCTTCCCCCTGCTTCGCAGGTACCTTCCTCAAGGAAGGATTTAAGTGAAAAACGTTGTCGGTTGTTCGTTGTTCGATGTACGCAACTTCTGTAACTGCTTTTTTCAAGCGGCTCTCTATGAGCGTCTTGTACCACTAGATCAAGCCTCTCTTTCCGAGCAGCTTTTCTGCTTTGTTCTATCTAACGCCTATTAACGAACTTTGTTATTACATTAATTGCCAAATGTTATTTTGTTCGATGATTTATAAACCTAAATTATTCATTTCAAAGACCAAAGGATCAAGTTTCTTTTCGAGTATTTTCTTCAAGTTTGTTTCTATGAATAGTTTTGCTAGAGGGCAAAGCTTATTTTTTCAAACTCCTTCATCAAGTCAATCTAAATAGCCTAAATCTCTGAGTCGTTTTTTGATCATTTCTTCCTCTTCTTCAGAAAATACTTGTTCTTCTTCTGCGCCATTATCGTCTTTTAGTACTTCTTCAAGTACAAAAGCAACATAATCATCAACTGTTTCGAATCCAAACTCTTCCAGCCTTTCTTCAATTTTCTTGTACATTTCTTCTGGTATATTTACCGGTATGGACATTTTTATTCCCCCTTGTATCTAAAAAAAATCTAGTATTGATATTTGTTCTCGAGAATTAGCTATAATTTTGTATTTCACATAAGAACCTTTGCAAAAAAATGCATGGGACCTGCATTCCTAATTCTATTTCTGGTTTGTTGTCTCCATGGAAATCGGAACCTGCTGTTACAAATAAATCAAATTCATTTGCAAACTCAAGATACTTTTTGGTCATTTCTTTAGTGTGTTGCGAATAAAACGCTTCAATTCCCTTTAGTCCATATGAAACCAGTTCTTTTATAAGTGAATGCAAATCATCATAATTTAACCTGGTCTGATAAGGATGTGCCAGTACAGGAACTCCACCAGACTTTAAAATAAGTTCTATTGCTTCATCTGGATCAAGTCGTTTCTTGTTCATATATAAAGGAGCACCTTTTTTTAGATATTTGTCAAAGGCTTCTTGATAGGAATCTACATAACCTTTTTCCAGCATAAGCTGAGCAAAATGTGGTCTTCCTATTAGATCACCGCCTGACTTCTTTTTTAATTCTTCCAGTGTTATTTCAAAGCCCAGATTGTTCATATTCTCTACCATACGTTTATTCCTGTTTAATCTATAATCTTGCAGTTCTTTTAGGGTTGAGTTAAGTTTCTCATTGTTTATATCAATTCCGTATCCAAGAATGTGAAGTGTTTTCGGAAATTCAGCACTGATTTCGACACCCGGGACGAAAACTAAAATATTAGAAAATATTTTAGTTTCGTCCATCGCCCATCGTCCAACGCTTGTCTGACGGCGCGCTTTGTCCATCGAAGGTTCAGAAGACGTTTTCCGTGAACCGTTTTCCGTTAACTCGTTAGAATCAGAGATCTGAGCCCCGGTACCGGAGATCATACAAACATTAGAAGTCGTGGAACGATTAGGGTCAGAGATCTGACTACAAATAATTACTCTGTGTGACAAACCAAAATCATAGTCCTCCGAAGATAGTTTTTGGAAAAGTGATTTGACACCATCAAGGGTATCGTGGTCAGTTATTGAAAGTATTTCGATGTTTTTATCCAGGGCTGCTTCTATTAGTTCTTTAGGAGTGTATGAACCATCTGAACCCGTTGTATGTGTATGGAGATCTACAAACATGGTTTCACTCCATATATCCAAGGTTTCTTAACCTCTTTTTTATTGCTTGAATTTCTTCTTCGGTTAATTCAGATACTTCATCGTCTTTCTGCGGTTTTTCGTTCAAGCTTTCAGATGAGACCAGATCTCTTAGCACATACACAACAAATTCTGTTACGCTGCTGTATCCGCTTCCATCTATAATTTTTTGAAGTTTCTCGTAAAGAGGTCTTGGTATCTTTATGGTGACCTTATCGTTCATAACACTCTCTCCTTATTCTTAGACTCTAATTGGATTCTCTTATATAATATCAAAATTATATGCAATAATCAAAGGTTAAGTTATCAGAAATCTTAAAACTCTTGATTTTGCTAAGAAGAGAAAAAACCAAAGTTTGTGCTTGTACTATGGAAAGTTCATCATTATAACCTTCCTGAAGTGTTTGGACATGAAATAAATCACAAATTAAATTCTTAAAATACAATATATTGTAGTAAGTGCAGACCATAAAGATTATTGCAAAGAAAAACTTGTATCTGTTAAGACGAGAAAATTTTCTTTGAATAAATTAAAAAGTGAGTTCAAACGAACCTCGATATAACTGATGAATGAAAAATTTTTGTCACGTTTAATAATATTTAAGAAGGAGATTCAGATTACAAAGATATTAGCCATTGGGTCAGCCCACGAGAAGTTGGAAATACTGATATCCTTCTTAGTTATTTCTCTAAAGGTGCGAGCAATGAGAATACTTTGGTTGAAATATTCATCTTCGTGACTACAGTTTTCAGTCGTGTATAGGTTGAGAACGCTGCCAAAAAACGAAAGAATGTTCAGGTCTAAATGACGATATTCAGCTGCTATATCCGAAAATCCGGGAGTCAACAGGATTCATTTTGGTATCACTAGTACACAATTAAATGTAAGTGCACTAATGAAAGCCTTCATAGATCGACTTTACTGCTTTTATGACTTTGGCGATAAGCGACCTGGAAAGTGGTCAAGCAGATTGGCCAATCAAGGACGGAAAGCGGTAATTGCTGCAGTTGGTGCACAATGCAATAATGAAGAAGGTGGAATGGATTTAACTCTTAAAGCAGTGCGCCTACCTGTCGAAGCACTCGAATATAAGGTTATTGCTATGATACCGGTTCTGGGAACTTTTGAAAAAGGAAAAATTGAAACAAATCAAAAAATAATCGTAAAGGCTGAAAATCCAGGCAAACAAATGGCCAGGACTATTTGAAAAGGATAACGGAGATTTATTACATTGTCTTATTATGCAAAATTAAGATAGAAGAAATACCATAGATACTTTTAGGAATCTCAAAACAATCTTATCTACTGGACTTTATTTATTATGAGTAATCTATTGTTAGATAATTGGAGCAGCATGCCTAACTTTTTTCTTTAATAAGTACCCATAATTACTGATAAAGAATAAAATGAAATACAAATGACCAAAAATCTTCTTCAATTTGACTGCCCAAAATCTTTTCTTTTTCAACGTTAGAGAGTTTTTTATCTGGAATTAACAAATTATTGATTTTAAAAGATTATATGTGAAAACAAAGACTTATTTTCCGTTGGTGGGTCACCTATGACAAATTTCATAAATAAGGAATTTGTTTTTAAACTATCATTAGAGTATAATTGTAGTATCACATTCTAATTAGAGTGTTATGAAAGAGATGATTGAAATGTGGGAAGAAATAGGTATGTTTATAGTTGTAGGTTTTCTTGCTCAGCTTATTGATGGTGCGCTAGGAATGGCTTATGGAGTTACTTCAAACACATTTCTTCTTAGTTTAGGAATACCTCCGGCAATTTCCAGTTCTAGTGTACATATAGCTGAGGTTTTTACAACGGGTGTATCAGGTTTTTCTCATTTCAAACTTGGAAACATAAACAAAAAACTATTTCTTAAACTTATTCTTCCGGGTATTGCAGGGGGTGTCATCGGAGCATATATTCTCACTCAAATTCCTGGTTCCATAATAAAACCTTTTATTGCTATCTATCTTGCAATTATGGGTATTTTGATACTTGTGAAGTTATTTAAAAAAAGTGAATATAAAGAGGTCAACAAAGGATTAAGACCACTCGCTGTAATCGGCGGTTTTTTTGATGCAATTGGAGGAGGAGGTTGGGGACCTATAGTTGCTTCTACTTTAGTGGCTAATGGCAATCATCCTCGTTTTACAATAGGATCTGTTAATGCTTCTGAGTTTTTTGTAACATTATCTGAAGCCATTACATTTATTACCATACTTGGCATTATAAGGTGGCCAATTGTTGTTGGGCTAATTATCGGTGGCGTAATAGCCGCTCCATTTGCAGCTTACCTGTGCAAGAAACTGCCCCCTAGATTATTGATGCTCATAACAGGAAGTGTTGTTATATTCTTAAGTGTTAGAACAATGGTTCTGGCCCTGTTATGATTCTCGTCTTTTTTAACGATAATCCTTTAAAAAGGTTAAATGAATGCATTGTTTGAAATTCGATATGGAAAAAAGTAAGGTTCTGGTAGATAAAATTATTTTTTTCAATTTTTCACCAGGCCTCGTGAAGGGTTAATTTAGTTTACACTGTTACAAACATTTTTTTTCGAATAATTCTCCAATAATTTGTTTAGAAAAGGATTATAAATTCAAAACATTTGTAATACTGTACTGTTATAATAAATAAAAGAATTACATTTTCTTGAATGAAGTTTTTTATATAAATTTTAACTATGAATGGTGATAGGAATGAAGCAAATTGAAAAGGATTCGGTATTTATATCATCCACCGGGAGAACGGGGACCCAATTTTTTGGAAAGTTTCTTTCTAAGCAGATAAATAATTGCTATTCTGTTCATGAGCCTGCAGCAGTCTGGATAACCAGACCGCGAGAATGGTACAAAAAAAGGAAGATATTCGGATTATTTAGAGCTACAATTGGACAGTTTTTCCCTTCAACTAGTATGTTCAAACTCAGTGCAGATAGAGCTACGGGACGAATCGATGATGATAAAGCAAGAGAATATGTTTATAAACAAAGAAAAGATTATGTTGAAAATATCAGAGAACCACTTTATGTAGAATCAAGTACTCATATATTTGGTGTCATTGACTTAATTGCTGAGGTTTTTCCTAACAGCAATTTTATTTTTGTTATTAGAGATCCAAGAACCTGGATAAGATCAGCATATAATGCTTTTGAATATCTTCTGTATTCAGTGCTTGATTTCAGATTTTTCGAGGCAAGCGTTAGAGCTATAGATTTCCCAAATGATCCATATTATTTTGAGTGGAAACATATGAGTAAATTTGAGAAATATTGCTGGTACTATAATTTTCTTAATTCCTATGTTATCGATAAAATGAAAGATAAAACTAATTTTAAAGTTTTTCGCTTTGAAGACCTTTTTCATAACAAAAATAGAAAGGGTTATTTTGATGAAATGCTTCATTTTGCTACTAATATAAATCATTCGCAGAATTACAAATACTCGCTGGAAGAAAATATGCTAGATAATAAAGTGCATTCGAGATCAAAAAAGGGTCTGTTAGGACACTGGAAAACCTGGGGTGAAGATAAGATAAAGATAATACAAAAGCACTGTAAAAGATGGTTTGATGAATACAATTATGGTAAAGAGCCAAATTGGGGTACTGATTATAGAGAAGAATAGTTTTTTCTTGGTAGTTAACTTCGATAGATGTTTAGGTATTCGGAAAATTATCTACGAATGATATTCTAGTTTCGTAATTTCCGTGTTTTTCCTTCCTTTTTGATGAAATAATTCTAGTATCCAAAGCTCCTGACTTTTCGATAAATTGTGTCATTTTTTGCTTGTAATGATATAATTTTGAAAACTTACTTGTAAGTTGATATACGATGATAATAAAGATCTCAAATCACAATCTGAAGGAGTTCATTTTATATTGTCAGAAATATGGCAAAGAACATGATGACTCTTTTATTCCTGGAGAAAACTTTTTTCCAGATGACGATCATCCTTCATTTTTGTTGAAGAACAGTAATGGTGAGATAGTTGGTGCTGCTAGCCTGATACTTGAAGAACCCTTTAGAAAAGCTAAGAAGGGAAGATTTGCAATTTTCCACTGTATTGAAAATATAGCTGATAATTATAGAAAGTTGCTTAATGAAATTCTTTCTTATGTTTCTGGTCCTGATAAACTTTATCTTTTTGTGCCTGAAAAAGAAAATATTGAGAAGATACTTAAGGAGGTTGGTTTTGTTTTTGAAAGACAATCATATTTGATGAAGAGAGAAAGTAATAATGTTCCATCAATAAAACTACCCGCTGAGTATTTTTTCAAAGCATTTGATTTTGATAAAGATGCTGAAATTTATTGTGACATGGTTAATAAGAGCTTTTCAAGTATGGCGGGTCATATTGATATTGATCCTTCCAACTTAATAAAACTTTTAAGAGAAACAGAGAACCCCGATAATGGAATACAGTTCTTATGTCATAAAGAAATTCCCTTTGGGATTGTATTCACTGAGTTTGATGAATCTCTTGAAGATAGTATTTCAATAGGGCCAATAGCTGTTTCACCTGAGTATCAGGGGGAAGGTCTTGGAAGAATTCTCTTGAGAAAAGGAATAGATGTTGCAAATTCAAAATCATTGATCATAGAAAGTGTTATCAGTTTTTAGTTCAGGGGACATAATTCTTTGCGTTCCGTCCCCAAAAAAAATGGACCTGATCAGCTGAATAATTACAATTGCCAGAGGAGAATAAAATAACGAGAAGGGGAGAATCCGAGAAATTGAGAAAAATACAATAAATGATAGAACATGCGAACCCTTTTCCCTGAAATGAAAAGAAGTATGTATTGTCCTTTAGTTCAAATAAATCACAGATAATAAATATTTGAGAAATGTTGATTCAAAATTTCACAAATTTTGACTCACGAAAAGATAAAAACATAACAATAAGTTGCTCTGATAGTAGAACAAATTTATATTTCCCACAAATACTATTTATAACGTACTGATTAACCATAAGTTGTAAATGTTTTCTGAATTCGATTATATAAATTATTCATATTATTCTTGTGTGATTAAGGAACTGAAAATTAAAATATCGATTGATTAGTGTTTGCTAAAAACTAATATCAATATTATTTATAAAAAGTTCTAGATGTTTGACAAAATTAGATTTTTAATAGAATATTCAGTGTTCGGAGATATCTGCACTGATTAATGTTCGGTGGACTTCTCAGAAGTAGTTTACTTATAAGTTTTTGAAAACAGGTTAATTTGAAAATAATTCAAAGGGTGAAGTTGCTGTATCTAACTGAAAGATTATTTGTTTTTATAAACTGAGGTAATATGAAACGAACGTTGGTGTTAATTAAAGAGAGTTCATATATTGTTCTTTGGTGCTTAATGGGCGGCTCATTCTATCAAGTGTATCTTTCTTGATTTTACTTTCTTTTACTAATTCTCTTCCAGCTTTTTTGGCGTACTCAAAAATATTTTTGCCATTTTCTGTAAGCTCACCATTACTGTACATTGCATATGAAAGAGGTCTTAATAATGCGCAGGCAAATTCAACAGTGGTTGTTTTTGACAATTCCTGAATTATTTTCTCTACCGTTTCAAAGTTGCACATTTCCCACCAGCCACAAACTGAAACAAGTACAATCTTTTTTGTATTTACATCATCACGTAATTTTGCTCTTGTTTGTCTTTCAAGCATCCTTAGTTCAGGGTTCATGATTGGACAAAGTCTATTAATAAAGTTTTGCAGGTCACCTGGAAGCTGTGTATATACGGGAGTGGCTATGACCAGAACATCCGATTCTCTTAGTTTTGGATATAATATCTGCATGTCATCATCAATAATGCAATTTCCAGGATTGTTATCCCAGCAATAGAAATATCCGCAACTGCATGTTTTATGTCCAGCGCAGTTGCGTAATATTTCTCTGTTTCACTCCCTGCATCTTTTATTCCTTGAAGAAAAGGTTTTAAGATCAATTCGGTATCTCCTTTTTTCATTCTTGGACTTCCATTAATCGCAAATATTTTCATCTAAATACTTCCTTTCACATTAATTGTAAAATTATACTTCTCTTCTTATTCTGTTCTACTTGTTTATGTAGAGCCTTTGTAGTACTTCGATTTTTGTTGTTTCTAGAATATTGTCTACTTCTTTGTAATGTATCCTTCTTTCTTTCCTTATCATTTCTTCACCTCCCTTACCTTAAGGTTTCTACACATAAGGTCTTACGTTAATGAGAAGATCTGAATGAATTTTTCGCTTTTCTGACTCAATAATTTTTTCTACTTCTCTGTAATTTCTAAATTTCTTATTCAACATTTTAATCCCTCCTTCATAATTTATTGTTTTCTATTCATAATATACACTTTTGGTTTAATATTGTCAAGTATGTATTTAAAATAATTGTATATTTATTAAATATATTTTATGCAAAATTACTGTTTGACAATAAGAAGTATTGTTGTGAGTCTTATGAATAGATAATTATAGGTATTAATTCTTCGATATTCAAAAACAAAAGATAAT
>JASMTM010000067.1:0-10329 GCA_041694295.1 Petrotogales bacterium | reverse complement strand
TTGTTTTTTTATTCTTTGATACCAGAGCGAACAAGACTTTTAACAAATAAATCCTGAAGCGCGAAAAAAACAATTAATGTTGGAATTACAGCTATCATAGTACCTGCCATGATAATTCCCCAGTTATTGGCTGATTCTGCATCTATCATCATTTTTACTCCTACCTGTACCGTTTTCATCTCGTCTTCCATCGAGACTATTGTTGGCCAAAGATACATGTTCCAGGCATATACAAAATTAATTATTGTCGCTCCACCAATTACCGCTTTGGAAAGCGGTAAAAGAATTTTTATGAAGTATCTAATGGGGCCTGCACCGTCTATAAGAGCAGAGTCCTCCAGTGATTGTGGTATAGTTAAAAAATGCTGCCTTAATAAGAATGTATTTGTCGCACTTGCCATGAATGGCACGGTAAGAGCCCAGTAAGTGTTAACCCATCCAAATTTACTCATCAAACTGAATAAAGGAACAATCATAACCGTTTCAGCCGGCAAAAATAATGTAGCAAAAAGAAAACCGAAAGCGAGTCTGTTTCCAGTAAATTTGAAGTTCGCAAATGCATAACCAGCAAGTGTTCCGGTTACAATCTTACCTGCTGTTATTAATATCGCTACAATTGCACTGTTTAATAGGAGTCTTGCAAAAGGAACCATTTCAAACGCCTGTACATAGTTTTTCCATTCAAAAGCTGTGGGAAAAAACTTTGGCGGATATGAAAATACACCAGTAGGAGGTTGAAGACTTATAGTTATAGCTAGTATCAACGGCATAATGAAAATAAAAGAAACTATTATTAGAACTATCTCAATTATTATTGTGTTTATTCTTTTTCGACCCGAAATAGTCATTCAAACCACCTCATTGATAATGAACTCTGCGTTCGCCGAATCTGAAATAAACTATGGTGACAACAAACATTACTGCAAACATAATTACACTTTGAGCAGAAGCGGGGCCCTTCTTTTGATAAACAAAAGCGTCAAGATATAGCCTGTATATCAAATTGGTAGTATATCCACCTGGACCTCCCCTTGTCATAACGTCGATAATTGCAAAGGATTTAAACATTGTATTAACAATATTCATAATTACCAGATAAAATGTTATGGGGGAAACGAGGGGAAAAACAATTTTCCACACCTTAGTCATCATCCCTGCGCCATCTATTGTGGCCGCTTCAAGCAGATTTTTCGATACATCCTGTATGCTTGCTATGTAGAAAATCATATTAAATGGGAGAATCTTCCAGACAGTTGCGAAAACAATTGCGTAAAAGGCATAAGGTTTATCGGTTAACCAGTGAATTTCGACACCGAATAACTCATTAAAAACATAATTAACATGTCCTACCATGGGGTTTAAAAGAAAAGTCCACAGCGTTCCCGCTATTGCTGGCGAAACTGCATAAGGCGAAAACAAAAATGTTCTGAACACTCTTGTTCCCGGGACTTCTCTTGTAAGCATCATAGCGATAATAAATCCAAGGAAAATTGATAATGTAACAGTTACTCCTACATAAAGAATTGTAAACCTAACAGCATATAAATAGTCTTCATTCTGGAAAAGTTGTAAGAAATTCCTGAAACCAACATAAATCTGTCTGTTGCCAAAAGGTGCAGTTTTATAAAAGCTGGTCTTTAACGCATCTCCTGCTGGAACATAAATAAACGTAACGATAACCAAAAACGTTGGTATCAGCAGGACATAAGGAAGCCATTTCTTCATCTACACACCCCCATAAGCTAATTAAACAAAAAGGGGCGGGTTACCCACCCCTTATTTACTTCAAAATACTGATCAATAGACCTCGTTATATTCCTCAATAGCTGCTGTTGAACGCTCTTCTGCCCATTCCAGAGCTTCAGCAGGTGTCATTTCATCATCAAACATTTTTACCAGAGCATCTTCGATAATAGTTCTTATCTCGGGATATGCACCAATGATTGCACCACGTGATCCGTAGTTCTGCTCTGATAAAAGAAGTTGCATTATAGCTGTAAGATGGTCCGGATATTCTGCGTAATATCCTTCAAATAGAAGCTGTTCCACAGCATCTTTCTTTACAGGGAAATAACCTGTATTCTGATGCCAGTCAATCTGTCTTTCTGTATCAGCCATCCACTTTACGAATTCCCAGGCTGCCTGAATTTCTTCTTCAGGATTCCCGTCAATGATCCATAAACTTCCTCCACCAATTGCAGCTCCACCTGCCGGTGCACCTTCTGCAGCAGGTAAGAAAACAGTTCCAAATTCGAAGTTGTTTTCCTTTGAATTCTGGATCATCAAAGCAACGTCTGAAGTAGAAGACATTATCATAGCAGCTTTTTGCGAGAAGAAAAGATTCCTTGCTGTTGCCCAGTCTTCAGGCTTTGTTTTCACCATGGTGTCGCTCTCGTACAAGTCATTAAGGAAGTTAAAAATTCTTAATCCGGCATCATTATTAAATACAGCTTTCGTAGCTCTTCCTGTTCTTCCATTGTTGTTATCACACATTAGAGCAGATTGAGCAGCCATTAGTTCTTCAAAGAACCAGGAATGTAAATTGAATCCAAAACCCACGACATTTCCATCATAATACTGTGTGATTTTCTTGGATACTTCCTTGAATTCTTCAAATGTTCTTGGTGGCTTATCAGGATCAAGCCCTGCCTCTTCAAATAGTGTCTTGTTATAGTAAACAATCGCGTTTGATGAATTGAAAGGCATGGAATATAGTTTACCATCGACTCTGTAATAGCTCAGAACTTGAGGCATAAAATTACCAACGTCAAAAGTAGGATCACTATCAATTAATTCCTGCATGGGAACAGCAATTCCACCATCAATCATCAACTGCGTTCCAAGTTCAAAAATCTGCACAACATGGGGTGGATTACCAGCCTGTACTGCAGCAATTAACTTGTTCAAAGTATCTCTGTAACTTCCAGTGTACTGCACCTCAACGGTAATATCCGGGTGTAATTCATTAAATTCTGCTGCCTTTTCATTGAACCAGTCAATACGCCATCCACTCATAGCGTGCCAGAACTGAATGGTCTGTGAAAATCCAAATGCAGCAAATGCTACCAGTAAGAAAACAAGTAAAAACTTTTTCACACAAAACACCTCCTTAAGGATATACATATAAATACCTAACAGTTAATTAAAAAAACCACCACGTTTCTGTGGTGGTTTTCTCTTATCCTCTACCACACAATACCAATATTATATACTAAATAGCTATTCAAAACCAAGAAAAAGTACCGGCAATTAGTCGTGATTATTTGCTACTCTGGTCGCTAATTCATTATTATTACCATTAAACGTTATCACATATCCCAACATAGTTCTATTTATGTTCGAATTCACAGAATTAATATTCTGAATTATACAGCTTCATAAAATAACACAGTACTCAATTATCATCATTCTCAAATCTTCCATAGTTTTTCAGTATGGACAAAGCCTTTAGGGTTAGTATCCCCTGCCACTCTTTATATGCAGGTTCCATTTCTTTTGAATAGTAATTTCTTCCCCAAGGCAGTTCTATTCTTTCCCGATTCTCAAGCAATTCTATGATAAAATCCAGATTATTATTTATTTTTTTGTTTGGAATTGAGAATCGTTGCTTTTCTGGTGATTCTACAAAATCAACAGGTTGTGGCACGTATTCATTCCACCTTGATGAATCATATACAATAACCTTCTCAATCGCATCAGCTAATTTACTTTTAAGCCGCTTATTCTTATCATTAAGAACTTCAGCCAGTTTTAAATAACAGAAAATTTCGTTCTCAGAATTAAACTCTTCTTTGTTAACTATATTCTTCATCGCGATATCAACAAG
Organism: Petrotogales bacterium; assembly: GCA_041694295.1. Taxonomy (GTDB): domain Bacteria; phylum Thermotogota; class Thermotogae; order Petrotogales; family Kosmotogaceae; genus JASMTM01. The sequence goes on along the minus strand of JASMTM010000067.1, from coordinate 6,503 downwards.
CTTTTTCACATTAAGCTTATCTACATACTGAATGTACTTAAACAAATAAGCAATGATTTCAGCGGATGGGTTTCCCCAGTTTTTATCAATGGCTGTCATTCCTGTTTCTTCATCAAAATGCCACCATGGAGCATGTGGGTAATCGTTAACTTTTCTATCAAGTGCATACCACCCTTTTCTTCCTTCGTTAAAAGAGCCTTCAAAATATCTGATTGCTGCTTTTATCATTTTTTGAGCTCTGCTAGTTTTATCAAATTCCTTTAAATATCTAACTCCAACAGAAGTACTCATTGGTGAAGAATACGGCATTCTTAAATCCGGTTCAATTGCGTTACCAAATCCTCCATCATTATTTTGAAATTTTTCTAGTTCATCCAGTATATTTTTCTCATCTTCGTTAAAAAAACGATATTCTAAATATCTCTTTTCCAGTGGTCTTGCATTTCCTCTGATAAAGTTTATCGCTCTGTCAAAAGCATTCCTGCTTAAATGTCTCATATTTCCCCCCTAAAATATCTATTTCTCTAATAATAATATATTTTTCTAAACAATGAACACATTACTTCTTAGGAATGTCAAAATTTCGTAACAAGAATCATCAACTTAAGGTTGAGAGGAGAATGAGTATGAGAAAGCAGTTAATATTGTTATTTATGTTAATAAGCGCTCTTTGTGCTTTTTCTGACGGAATTTTGATACCACCTTCAGAGTTTATCCCACCTACAACAGATCATACGCCACGTTTCATAATGAACTTTCACAATGTAAAAATTGAGATCGATAAAGGCATTGCGAAAATTACCATCGAGGAAGAATTTACGAATCCTTATGATTACCCGCTGGAAGCCATGTATCTATTTCCTGTACCACCAGAAGCAGTTATAAACGATTTTATTATGAAATCTGGTGATGAGGTGTTGAAGGGTAATGTACTTCCTGCAGATGAAGCCAGAAAAACGTATCAGGACATTGTAGCCAGAATAAAGGATCCGGCTCTGCTTGAATACGCAAATAACAGGCTTATCAAGCTTAGCGTATTTCCTTTTGAACCGCATGAAAAACGGTCTTTTGTGATTGAATACATTCAAAACCTGGAAATAATCAACGAAACATATGTCCTTCAGTATCCGCTAAAGATCGAAAATCAGCTACTTGAACCAATAAAAAATATCAGAATCAGAATTATCGATAAAAATGATGAGATAGCAGATATATTTTCACCTACTCATTTTCTAGAAAGAGCTGGAACTGATAATAATGAATGGTATTTTGAAGGCAAAAATTACTCACCAAATAACGATTTAAACCTTGTAATGACACCTTTGGAAGAAGAAATCTCTTCTTCATCCCTTTCTTACTGGGATATTCAAGATAATAAGGGTTATTTCTTACTTAATCTAATTCCAAGAATAGTTGAAAAAGATGTAATACCCAAGGATATTGTATTCGTGATGGATACATCAGGTTCCATGTCAGGAGAAAAAATCGAACAGGCTAAGAAAGCGCTGACAAGAATTCTGCATATGTTGAAGACGGAAGATAGATTTTCTATTGTACTTTTTGACAGCGATATTAAGGAAATAACAAAAGGTTTGCAATCAATCGATAATATACAAAATTACATAAAAATTATTGAAGATATACAAGCAGGGGGATTAACGAATATTAATGATGCACTATTAAAATCAGTAGAAATACTTTCAGATGTCTCAGAAAAAAGATTCAAATCCATCTTATTTCTGACAGATGGAGAACCAACTGAAGGAGAGCTTGTACCAAATAATATTATAGGAAATGTTAAAAATGCTATAGGAAATAAGCCAATTAATCTGTTCGTATTCGGTGTTGGCTACGATGTTAATGCTTCTCTACTTGACAGACTTGCAGGAGATCCTTCAAAAATACAGTATGTTGAACCAGGCGAATATATTGATGAAAAAGTCTCCGCTCTATTCACGAAAATCGAAACGCCAGCCTTGAATGATGTACATATAGAAATAAATGGTCCGCAAATAGACAAGATTGTTCCCGGTAGTGTATCTACTTTATTTGCTGACACCGCCTTTCGAATAGGTGGGTTATTTAAAGAACCGGGAAAATTAATGGTAACAATAACAGGTACAAGAGGCGAAAAGGAACATACTTATGTTTATAGTTTTGATTTGACAATGAATTATGCAAATAACTTTGTGCCTGTATTATGGGCTCAAAAAAGAATAGCACAACTCGCAGATAGATATAGATATGATGATTTAAATGAAGCGCAAAAAACAGAAATTGAAAATGAAATTATTTCTTTATCCAAGAAATATAACATAATAAATGAATTTACTTCATACCTGATAGCACCTGACAAGTTCACAGAAGAAACTGAATTTAGAAATGTCACGGGAACTGGAATGAGTTATGCTTCAAAAGTATCCCCGGACAAGACTTCACAGGTAAAGAGCTCGAAGGCAGTATCTGAAATGGCACAGGATCAAATTCAAGAGGGTGAAGCAGATTTTGTGTTTATTGACGAAAAACTCTTCACAAAAGACGAATCAGGCGTCTGGTATCAGGAAGGATATGAAGATTCAGAAAACGATGAAATTATTATAAAAGCGTACAGTGAAGTTTATTTTCATTTAATGAATATGGAAAATTGGGTTATGGATTTATTCCTGCTGGGTAATGAAATCAGATTTATTTACAATGATTATAAAATTTCAATAACAGAAGAGGGAATAGAAGAAATCGCAGATTTACCTGAAGAATTAAAGTAGTACACAATTTTGTAATAACTGAGTTAACCTGTACGTGTATCATAGAACCCGTGAAACCGGATGTGATCATTAAACTGATAACAAAACTCTCATTCTGTTGAATGAAAAACATGCAAGAGGTGACAGACGTTGTTATTATTTATAAAGATTGTTCTTATTATTGTTGTAGTAATAGTAATTCTGGCAGGAATAGTATTCTTTGCCAATAAAGCTTTCAACAATCATGTAGATAAAGAGATTAATGAATTATTTAAAAATGTGTCAGTTGAAGAAAAAAAGGTAATTACACAAACAGATCTTGAAGAACTTCCCACTTCAGTAAAAGACTGGATGCGTTTTGCAGGAGTCATTGGCAAAGAAAGAATAGATACAGTAAGGTTAAAGCAAAATGCTGAAATGAAACTTGAAAAAGATAAAAAATGGATGCCGGTAGAAGCTGAACAATATTTCACTGCTAACCCTCCTGGATTTATATGGAAAGCGAGGATCAAAGCAGCTCCATTTTTTCATATTGTAGGAAGAGATAAATACACTGATGGCAAAGGCAATATGCAAATAAAAATTCTTTCTCTATTTACGATAGCTGATTCCAGTGGAAAAGAAATGAATCAGGGTACACTGTTACGATATCTCGCAGAAACAGTTTGGTTTCCAACAGCAGCCCTGAGTGATTTCATAAAATGGGAAGAAATTGATGTCAACACTGCAAAAGCAACAATGAGCTTCGGTAATACAATTGCTTCAGGAACCTTTTCATTTAGTAAGGAAGGATATGTTGAGAACTTTACAGCCGAACGATACAAAGAAACCGCCGGTGAGTATTCACTTGAAACCTGGTCAGTAAACATGTCTGAATATAAAAATTTGGATGGGTTTATGATACCAACGAAGGGTGAAGTCACCTGGAAGCTCGATGATGGTGATTTCACCTGGTACAGTTTTGAAATAACGGATATGGAATATGACGAAATCACCACATATTAATCTTCTCATTAAATAAAAAGCCAGCTGAAAAACTGGCTTTTTATTTACAATATCATAATTCCTTATTAGTTCATTTTATAGTCTTTCATAGCGAAAATACTTTATCCAGGGAATGATGTATTTACCCGTTTCTATGAAACCAAATTTTTTGTAGAAAGGTACATTTGACTGCACATATGTACATCTGGATCTATATCTCTTCATTCTGTTCAATCCTTCCTTTAACAACTCGTAAGCAAGACCCATTTCTTGATACTCAACATGAGTTCCAACAGGTTCAAAAACAGCTTATTCATTCTTTTGATCAACCCATATGGTACAGAAAGAAACATAATCACCATTGGAAGCTTTAATAAATAAATCAAGATCCTTGAGATAGTCTGGTGCCTTTTGCATCTTGCTCAATACCGAGGAAAGCCATTTTGAAGGAGGATATCGTCCGCCAAAGAAAAGCATCCTGGCTTCCCTCTCTCATAAGGATCATCCTCTTCTTCTACATTCATTAATGTATAACCTTCTGGCAATTTCATTTTCCTGGTTTCGGTGATTTCCATTTTTAATATGGGATTTTGAATGGTAACCTTTTGTATCCCCTTTTACTGGCTATTTTTTCAAGTTCGCTATCGCTGCTGACATATAACTTCACAAGACCAATACCGTCGACTCTGTCTGCAAGGTTTTCTTCAATGTAGTCGATTATTTCACCATACAGACGAAAATAGTCAGGATGAATCTGTATCCAAGCTTCACCAGGCTCTTCATTCGCGGAATGAACTACAACAATTCTCGCATCTTCATTCTCCCATATACCTATGTTCTTTCCCCGGAAATACAATTCATCACAAGAATAGTGCTTCGGTCTCGCTGGGTCACCAAAATACTGAACATTGTAATGGTTGTGTGTAAGAATTACCTGAAATCTGCAAAAATTGCATCTGTCAGTTAACCAGTTAGATGGCCCATTGTAAAGTGAATAACTGTCGACTATCAAATCTCTTATCTTCATGTAATCCTTCCTGGGAGCATAAGATCTCTGCCTTACTGTCATAAGCTCCCCCCAAAACAATAAACTTAAAAAAGTGTATCATAACCGAAGTTTGCTTTTTCACATCTATTCTCCAGTAAATGAGACGTTATCAACCAAAATATAAGGCAATTCACCTATAAATGTCTGTTCTGTTTCGTTAGATATCGCCACTACATTCTTAAACATATCAAAAACCTTCGTTCCCATCATGACACCTGTTAGTGGATGAGCTCTCTGACCATTTTCTATGAACCATCCTCCCTTTACTGTACCTGAAACAATACCATTGATTGGATTAGCATTCCCGCTGAAGCGATTTATGAAAACTCCTTGATTTATACTTTTTGTTATTTCTTTAAGTGATTTTTGTCCGGGAATCTCAATATTATGCAGTTCTATGGTTGGAAGTTCGGAAAAATCACCGGACGCATGCCCGGTTGATTTACAACCAAGATGTTTTGCGCTGTAATTATTATGAATAAAGTTTCTTAATATTCCATTTTCAATTAAAGTAAGTTTTCTAGTAGGTGTTCCTTCTCTGTCAAACATAGTTGAATATGGTGAATTATCTACCAGGGGATTATCCATAATCGTGAGTTTTTCATTACCAACAGCTTCATTTAGTTTATTATGGAATGGACTTCTCTTTCTTAATACATGCTCCCCATTCAGCAAGATACTCAGTGATTGACCAAACAGATCTGCTACCACCTGGGGACTTAAGAGAACCATTCCATTAAATGATTTACATGGATGAGCACCCAGAGCATTTATTACAGAAGAAGCAAATTGTGTGGCTGTAGAATTGAGTTTTTCTTCTATATTCTTCAAATTTGTGCTGACACCAAATCTGTAGTCAAAGGATGAAATATCGTCACCATCAATGGCCATCCCAAATAATAAATATGTCAACATTGTTTTTTCCTTCTTTGCGCTGAGCCCCAGCGTATTACCTATTTCATCTTCGATTACAGTAAGTTCCACATTTGCTGAATCGAGGGAAATCCTTTTATCATAATCCTTGGCTGTCCTGAAAAATGACCGGGCCAGTTTCATGAGTTCAGGTAAACGATATGATACCATTTCTTCAGAGTAAAGCCCTTTTAACTCAGTATAAGAAGAAGCGGGAGTCAAGACATTTCCAATATCCTTAGTTCCCATATCTGAAATCAAAGTTGCTTCATCTGCAATTTTTTCAATTGACTCGTCATCAAGTACGTTCGTTGAAGAAAATCCCAGCTTGCCATCTTTAATCACTCTGACTCCAATGCCTTCCACTTCGTCTTCATGCAATGTCTTCAACTCATTTTTCTCAAAGAAAATTCTGACACGTTTTTTAGAGCGAGAAAAGACTTCAATATCGTAATTTCCCTTTTTTCTTATCCTGTCAAAAATGGTCTTTTTGATTTCTTTCATTATTTTCTACCTCCGATCCTAACCTTACAGCGCAGGTGCGGCCCCCCTGCATCTACCTTTGCAGGTTGATGCTTGCCACAATAACCAGCTCCCATAGCAAAAAGGAAGTCATTGGCTACGGCATCAACCGATTTAAGAACATCAAAGGCCTGACCTGAAATCGTTACCTCACGCAACGGTTCTGTTATCTTACCATTTTTGATTTTGTTGGCTTCTAAAACACCAAACATAAATTCAGCATTGGCATCAGCCTGACCTCCACCTCCAAGTCCTTTTAGATATAAACCGTTTTTTGTTGAGCTAATAAGGTC
>JASMTM010000066.1:0-4899 GCA_041694295.1 Petrotogales bacterium | reverse complement strand
GACATCATTCGAAAAATAAAAGGGAGTCTATTTCCCTTAGGATGGGTAAGATTTCTTATGGATCGCGGGAAAATAAAGAGGGCAAGAGGAGCAATCCTTTTTGTTGTTCCAAAATTCAGCAACAAAGGTGTTCCTATAGCGATGTTTGTTAAGGTTCTGGAGGTTCTTAAGAAAAAGGGTTTTAAAACTGTAGAAGGGTCCTCTATTAGCTGGAAAAATTCTATCATGTTAACCAATGCTAAAAAGATTGGTGGGAGGCACTATAAGACTTATGTTATATATGGAAAAAAACTTGTGAAAAGGGAGCTTACCATGGAAGAGTTGTACGGTAATGCTTCATGGAAATTCAAGTCCGATCGTCTAATTACAATAAACAGTGAGTAATATTTTTAGTTTTTTAGAGGTGAGGTTATGAATATTGGAATCATTGGGGTAGGTAATATTGGGAGTATTTTTGTAGAGAGATTAACAGATACAGATGAAAACCATATTGTCATTTATGATAGAAATACACAAAGAATGAGTGTTTTCAAAGGTAGAAAAGACGTTGAAATTGCCGATAATATTTATTATGTTGTTAATAATTCAGAATTGATAGTGATAGCTGTCAAACCACAGGATGCAAGAGAACTACTTAAAAAACTTCGCAAGGGCGCTATTGGTGAAAAGATTCTGGTAAGCACAATAACAGGAGTCACCACTGAAAAGATAAAAGAGATTGCTGGTGCCAGTTATGTGGCAAGAATTATGCCCAATGTTCCGGCTGCCATTGGTAAAGGTGTAACAGGATTATATATGGATAATGCTCTGGATGAAGAAAAGCAAAAGAAAATCATCACGCTGCTCAAAAAACTTGGTGAAGTAGTGGAAATAGAGGAGAAACACTTTTCTGCTGTTACCGCTTTGAGTGGAAGTGGTCCTGCATTTGTTTTTGTTATTGTAGAGTCCCTTATAGATATTGGTTTGAAGATGGGATTGTCTTATGAAAAGGCAAGAGAACTCACCATTGATACATTAATCGGCTCGGGAGAGCTTCTTAAGGCAAAGGGAAGTCACCCCGGAGAATTTAGACATCTTGTAACTTCTCCCGCGGGAACAACGATAGAAGGCATTTATTCACTGGAGAGAGACGCTTTTAGAGGGACTATTATGAAAGCTCTTTTTGATACCTATACAAAGGCGAAAAATCTCAGTGAAGATATTGAAAACTCCTACTGATATATTTTGAAGATCATTAAGTGAAAAGCTTTGATGCTTCCTTCATTTTTTGCACAACGGGAACATCAAATGGGCAGCGTTGTTCACAAACTTCGCATTCAATACATTTATCTGGCTTTACTTCAAGCTCTTTATATTCTTTTATCGTCTAAGGTGAAATATCTTCATGAACGAGGTCAAGAATTCTGTTTACTCTTGCGATAACAGTGTTTACCGGACAGGGTAAACAGTGGTTACAGTACATACAGCCACCCTTTATATTCCAGGTGGGATTTGTGTTGATCTTTGAAAAATCCTTTTCCACATCTGTTGTAGTAAGATATTTAATGGCTGCTTTTAGCTCATCCATGGTTTTGCAACCAGGTACCGTGGTTGTAACTCCGGGTTGGGAAAGGGCATAATGTAAACATTGAGTGAGGTTGAGAACAATGGAACTAGGATTTTCTTTCCAGAATAACCAGCTAGCTGCGTAAACCTTCATCGCAACAAGCGAGACCTGCTTTTTGGCACACAGTTTCTGTAAAAGTCTTCTTGAAGATTCAGGGGGTTAATTTACCGTCTTTAGCATATGCCCCATCTTTCCACAAAGAGTCAAGTTCTTCATCGCCAGCTGTTAAATCAAAGGCAGGGTTTATGGGGAACATGAGCACGTCTATCAAATCATTTTCTATAGCCTTTTCAGACACAGCAACTTTGTAGCTGCTCATTCCGATGAGTCTGGTTCAACCTTCTCTTTTTAGTTTAAGAGCGAGTTGTATAATCCGTCAGATGTGAAGGTTCTTTCGAAGTCGTCCTCTTCATCAACAAAGTGAATCGTAAGAACATCAACATAATCTGTCCCAAATCTTTTCAGCATGTTATAGAAAAACTCTTCAGATTTCTTGACATCCCTTGAGCACATATTGTCCATCAATATATAGAGCACCAAGATTACCTGCGATAAGCACTTTGTCTCTTTTACTTTTAAAAGTATAACTAGAATTATCTCTGAAATCAGGGTTGGCTAAGAATAGATCGATATAATTTATCTCGTTTTTGATTGTAATGTCTACTATTGAAGTGATTGTATTTCTGTCAGCTTTTTCAGGATGCTCAGTACCAAGCCCAATAATTCCTGCTTCTATATTTGATTTGCCCAGATTTCTGTAATTCATTTAACCTCCGCAACCAGAACAATCGCTACTATTACAACCTGAACAGGGAGAAGAAGATCCGTCTTTGGAAGCAACTGAGAAGATTGTAATAAGTTTTTCCAATTTTCCACCACATTCAGGACAAGCGCCCGGATCCTGATTTATTTTAAGAAGCAAATCGTCTTTCCAGCCACATTTATTACATTTATAACGATATATTGGCATGATATTCCTCCTTTATGTAATCATTATAGCAAGAAAAATAATTAATCTAGATAGACTATCCAGGTTCTATAATGTTAAATAGGAAGTGAAATGGATAAAAGGAGCGTATTGGCATGTCTGAAATTGGCAGAGGCTATATTCATATCTACACCGGTAATGGAAAAGGGAAAACAACAGCTGCTTTGGGTCTTGCGTTGAGAGCAGCCGGCGTAGGATTAAAGACAAATATTGTTCAGTTCATGAAGGGGCAGCATTACAGTGAACTTGATTCAATAAAAAAACTAAGAGGTCGCATTTATATTGAACAATACGGAGACAAAGAGTTCTGTAGAATAACAGATCCACCAGATTCGAAGTTTGTTGTTCAAGCAGAAAGAGCTATAACAAGGGTAAAGGAATTAATGGATCAGAAAGAGTGCGATATTCTTGTAGCGGATGAAATAATCACATCGGTTCTTTTTCATCTTATTGGTGAAGATTCGGTTATTGAAATCATGAAAAGAAAACCCGATGGAATGGAATTAATACTTACCGGTAGAGGCGCGTCGGATAGGCTTATCAATGAAGCTGATCTGGTAACGGAAATGCGAGAAATAAAACATTATTATCAGAAGGGAATCATCGCCAGAAAAGGCATAGAAATGTAATTCTCTGGATTTGAAGTTGTTGGATAATTAAATTTGTACTATACAGATTATTTTTGTGAGGTGATATTAATGAGTATATCTACAGGTAGAGGAGACAAAGGGAAAACAAGCTTATGGTCAGGTGAAGAGGTATTCAAAGATGATTTAAGGGTTGAATCCTATGGAACTGTTGATGAGCTTAACTCTTTTCTGGGAAAAGCAAAACATGAATGTGGTTCAGCTATAGTCAAGAGTGCGATTCATAATATTCAGAAGGATTTGTTTAAAGTTTCATCAGAATTGGCTTCCAAAAATAACAAAAAGGGTAAATTAATTAACGAAGAAGATATAGAAAGTATGAAAAATCAAATTAACTATTATGAAGCGAAAGTTGATTTGAAGGGCTTCGTTGTTCCCGGGTTGACAACACAATCAGCTTATATAGACATTTGCAGAACAATCGCAAGGAGAGCTGAAAGACGAATTGTTTCTTTAAGTAGAGAAGAAGAGATCTCAGAAAAGTTGCTCAAGTACATAAACAAACTTTCTGATCTTCTTTATCTGCTTGCACGTTATGAAGATCAGATTGTATAAAGTTATTTCAAAGAAAAACCAAGGCAATAGGAGGCTTTTATGAATAACAACAATCGAATGCTAAAAAAAGAAAAGATAGCAAGCAGGGGCACCTTATTCACTCTCGAGGGCGATGACTTTATTACAAGTGTTTATGTAATTCGTGGAGAAAAATTCAATTTTCTTATTGATACACTTACCGGGCCTGAAACCATTGCAGAAGTAAAAGACTTTATTAAAAAAGAATTGCCCGACAGGCCGCTATTCATAATATACACCCATTCTCATTATGATCATACATGGGGAACATGCCTGTTTGACAATAAAATCGTTGTAGCACATGAAAAGTGCTATGAACTGCTTGATATAAACGAAAGGGAGCGCTTAAAGGAAAAGCCTGAATTTGCTGATGGTGAAGTTGAAATTATTCTTCCAGATATTCTTTTCGAGGAGTCTTTGAATTTCCCCGGGGAAGATCTTAAACTATTTTACTCTCCAGGACATACAGTTGATTCACTGAGTATATACGATGAAAAAGAAAAAGTATTGTTTGTTGGTGACAATATAGAATTACCGCTACCAATGCTTCAGTGGAAAAATCTAGAAGGGTTTAAAGAAACGCTGGAAGGTTATCTGGAAATGGACTTTGATATTTTACTTTCATCGCACAGCAAAGGCATTGACAGAAAGAGTATAGAAGATCATCTGGATTATATTAAAGCAGTAATAAGTGGCAAAGATGAGAAGTACAGACAGGGAGAAATTGCAAAGATACATGAGTTTAATATGGAAAACCTAAAAAACGTCCAGCGCTAGTGCTTCGGCCAACAAATTTAAAAAACACGTTGTACGACAGTAGGTTGTACGTTGTGCGGAAGTACAAAATACATAAACCCCTTGATAGGCGTGTTGGGAAACACACGTATTTGCGAGCGGAGCTCGGATTTGCGCCTATGGCGGCAAAACAATAAAAAGCGGGTATAGGGTATGGGTTCTAGGGTTTAGTAGAAATTAAAGAAGATAAAAAAATACACACCTCCCCGCTAACGCGGTACTCCTCTCAGTAAGTGAAAGACACGTTGTACGATAGTTGGTTGTGCGTTGTAGGCAAATTCAAAAAAACA
>JASMTM010000065.1:0-3092 GCA_041694295.1 Petrotogales bacterium | reverse complement strand
TGAAGAGATTTTATCTATTATCAAGGAGTATTGCACGTCAGGTAATAGTTTATCTTTAGGTGTTGAAAGCTTTGACGAACATGTGCGTGAAATTAACAATCTAGGAGGCAGTATAGATGATATTAAATTTGCCATTAGAATGATAAATGAGGTCGGTGCTGAAAGAGAAGAGGGTATACCGAAGCTTCTCCCGGGAATAAATATGATATTTGGGTTACCGGGCACAACTGAAGAGACTGCCGATATTGATATTAAAAATCTGCTTGATTTAAAAAACAAAAACCAACTGGTGAGAAGAGTCAATATCAGGCAACCTATGGTTTTTTCCGGGGCCCCACTTTATGATATGACTATGCCAAAAATAAAGCACAAATGGTACAGATATTATAAAGAGAGAATAAGAAATGAGTTCGATTCAGTGATGATAAAGAGAATTTTCCCATGTGGTTCACTTTTACGTAGGGTAATTCCAGAGTACAGCAGAGGAATGATAACATTTGGAAGACAACTTGGAAGTTATCCAATTCTTGTAGGTTCACCTTCAAAATTTAGCCATCCAACTGATATGATAGTAGTTGGTCATGGTAAACGATCGGTAACAGCGTTACCCTACGGAAGTTCTTTAAATATGTTGTCTCAGCGTGAACTGAGTTACATTCCAGGTATAGGAAAAGCAAGGGCAGAAAAAATTGTTTTGAAAAGGCCCTTTTTTCAATGGAGCGAAGTGAGTAATGTCATTGGTAATGATGAAACAGAGTTCTTGAAGAAAATTGGAATAAAGATTTAGTTGCAAGGAGATTATTTTGAAAACTGCGGTAGTAACAACTGGCGGAACGATTGCAATGATAAAAGATTCAAAAACAGGCAAATCTCTTCCTGCAGAAGGAATTAATCGAAGTATAGCAAATATCAAAGAACTCGGTGACATATCCAAGATAGTACATTACGAATTCAGTAACCTTCCCAGTCCGCATATAGGAGTTTCCGATATGTGGAAACTGACAGGTCTCATAAATGAAATCGTAAAAAGCAGAGATATCAAAGGTGTAGTTGTTACTCATGGAACAGACACACTGGAAGAAACAGCCTATTTCCTTGATCTTACAATTAACAGTCATAAACCTGTTGTTTGTACAGCTGCAATGAGGAACATCGATGAAACAGGTACTGATGGTCCCAGAAATGTGCTGTCATCTGTGAGGGTTGCCAATAGTGAACAGGCTAGAGGTATGGGTACGTTGGTGTGTTTGAACGATGAAATTCATGCAGCTCGGGAGGTTACAAAAACATATACGAGTAACGTTTCTACCTTTGATTCTCCCGGTTATGGTCCACTGGGAATTGTGGATGAAGACAAGGTAATTTTCTTCAGGAAACCGCTTTTGAGAAAAACTTATGAATGTAAAAAAATAGAAAAAAGAATAGCTTTATATAAAACATTTGTTGGTGATAACGGAAAAATGCTTCTTGAAATTCCACAAATGGGATACAAAGGTTTGGTTCTGGAGGCTTTCGGGAGGGGTAATGTCCCTCCAGGGGTAGCAAGAGCTGTCAATATACTTATAAATGAGTATGGTATTCACGTTGTACTAACATCCCGTTGCTTTAAAGGCAGAGTGCTTGGAATCTATGGTTACGAAGGTGGGGGTGCTGATCTGGAAAAGATGGGTGTAATCCTAGCTCAAGGACTTTCTTCACAAAAAGCACGGATTGAACTCATGATAATACTTGGAATCACAAAAGATCGAAGTTTAATAAAAAGTATGTTTGATCATCTTAAAAGAGGGGAAATTCCCGGTGAACAGTCCCTTCAAGAATAGACGTTCCTGCGCACTATTATTTAGTGTCATATATGCCGGGATTGGATTCATGCTTCTGTTATTGTCTTCGACGATATCAGCCATAATACTTTTTACACTTGCAATAGTGTTGGTACTTGAGCCATGGATTCACTTCAGCGGTAAAAAATTCGGATTTAACAGGCCACTTGCAATATTCATAGGTGTAGTTGTTCTTTTTCTGGGACTTGCAGTCCTTTCACTTTATCTTGTTCCTCTGGTAGTACGTCAGGCTACGAATTTTTACACGTTAGTATTTGATTTCTTTCCAGCGGATGATGATTCTTCTGTTTCTATGCTTGATTACACTACGGTCGAAGAAAATATCGATGAGATATTTAGTTCTGAAGAGGCGGTTAATCGTCTTGATGAGGCAGGTGTTTCTCCAGAACAGATTGACGAGATGAAGCAAAAAATAAAAGATTATTATAAGAGTGTCTATGAAAAGAGCGAAATGAAACCGGAAGTTGACCTAAAGCAGGAGCTTGAAGAAAACCTTAACCTTCCGGAGAACAAATATATTGTGATAATTGGTGGCGATCAGAAACAGGAACAGATAGAGGAAACTGACCTGAAAAATATCTTAAAGGCATATTTGCCCGAGGAAACTGCTGACTATTTTGAAGGGGAACTAAAAGAAAAAGCTGTCAAGGTTGAATCAAAAGAAAATTGGAGAAAATTTACTGAAGCCCTTATGCCAAAAGCGATTTCTCAGGAAAGAAAGGAAGAAATCATTGACAATACCAGAAATCTGCTTATTTCTCTGCAAGCAAAATTTCGAGAATACATTCCTTTGATCTTTCAAAAAATACCATCGGTGATATCTTCGGCTTTTACTGTGATATTTTTCGTGATTTTGGGGACTGTTTATCTGAGTTATTATTTCCCTTTAATGAAACTTTATTCAGTTAGGCTCTATCCCAACCATTCGAGAGATGTAGCCAAAGGTTTCCTGAAGGACACTTACAGAAGTTTGCAAAGATATGTTAACACCATTCTGGTGATATCATTAATGGTAGGTTTTTTGGTTGGAATTGTGGTTAGGTTGCTTTCGTTAAATTACAGCATATTAATGGGTTTTTGGGCAGCAATAACCAATTTGATTCCCATTGTAGGTGTCGCATTGGAGGTAATTCCGTTGTTCTTGCTTGCAGCTTCAGTACAGAATTTGGGAATATTAATTGTATTGGCATTGGTACTTATAGCTGTTCACTCCATTGCTTTTGTTTTCTTCCTTAAGTTGATGAAAGGATA
>JASMTM010000064.1:0-10067 GCA_041694295.1 Petrotogales bacterium | reverse complement strand
CCCAGCGCTCGCGCCTGGCAAACTTCTCTTTTCTCATGAAATCACCTCTTCGTCTACTTGAGCAAATCAAACCTACATCAGTTAGTTACCTGATGTAGGTGATTACTCAAAAACATTATAAACACTTTTTGTGAAACGTGTGTTAAGTAATTACTTCAACTCTACTTCAGCGCCTGCTTCTTCAAGCTGTTTCTTGATGTCTTCCGCTTCTTCTTTAGAGGCTCCTTCTTTTACTACACCTTCTGGCGTGCCAGCTTTTTCTACAAGTTCCTTTGCTTCTTTAAGACCTAATCCTGTAAGGCTTCTAACTACTTTGATCACAGCTATTTTTTTCTGGCCAAATGATTTGAGTGCAACATCAAATTCTGTTTTTTCTTCCTCTTCTTCTTCAGCAGCGCCTGCAGCACCAGGTGCTGCTGCCATAGCAACGGGTGCACTTGCACTGATATCAAATTCGTCTTCCAAAGCCTTAACAAGTTCTGCCAGCTCAGAAACCTTCATGTCTTTAATTACTTGAATTAGTTCTTCCTTAGTCATTTCATACACCTCCGAATTATTATTTCTGTCCTTCTTGTTTTTCTTTTATAGCGTTAATCGCATAAAGTAATTTTGTCAGAATTCCATTGAGACTGTAAACAAACCCACGTATTGGTGAAGCGACTCCACCTACAACCATCGCAATGAGCTCTTCCTTTGAAGGCAGCTTGGCCAGTTCGCTAATTTTCTCCGGTGGATTGTATATACCTTCCAGATAGCATCCTCTTAGTACTGGAAGCTTATTCTTTTTAGCAAAATCAGACACAATTTTAATGGCTTCAATAGGATCGTCTTCTTTTACTGTTAGAATTGCCGTTGTACCGGATACTTCATTATTCCATTCATCTTCTGAAAATCCCGATTTTCTCAGAGCTAAACGCACAAGAGTGTTTTTTGAAATAGTGTATGCAGCATTCTCTTTGTATCTTTCATAAAGTTGATCTCTTAGTTCTGTTATTTCTTCAACTGATAATCCTCTGTAATCTGAGAACAGTATCAGTGACGAGTTTGAAAATGTTTCAGATAAATTTTCAACAAACTGTTCTTTTTGTTTTCTTGTAAACATTGTTTACTGGCACCTCCTCTGTAAAAAAGCGGCCAACAAGGCCGCAGAAATAACTGATTTATTTCGGCGTACCTCGACAGGCGATTCATCATTAAAGGCACTTTGCCTACCTGTTGTCTAAGGTACTATTTACTTTTATTTTCTATACTACACTACTGTTGTTATAAGTTCGTTATGGTTAATTTTCACTGATGGACTCATCGTTGGTGCCAATGTAGCTTTAATAATAAATCTTCCTTTCGCAGACGATGGTCTCATTTTTATAATCTGCCTTAGTGCTGATTTGACGTTCTCTATAAGTTTCTCGTTATCAAAAGATTTTTTACCAACAGGCAGATGAAGATTGGCAGTTTTGTCATTTTTAATTTCAACTCTACCTGCCTTAAAGGCTTTAACTGTATCTTCAATCTCTGTCGTTACTGTTCCGGATTTCGGTGAAGGCATTAATCCTCTAGGTCCCAAAATCCTACCTAACTTTCCAATTTCTCTCATCATATCAGGCGTTGCAATTGCAATATCAAAGTCAGTCCATCCCTTTTGTACCTTTTCAATTAGTTCATCTGAACCAACAAAATCTGCTCCTGCTTCTTTTGCTGTTTCTACATCTTCACCTCTTGCGAAAACTAAAACCCTGACCGTTTTTCCGGTTCCGTTTGGTAAGCCTATTGTTCCTCTAACCTGCTGATCGGATTTTGAAGGCTGTATTCCCAATTTTATATGCAGTTCTATGGTTTCATCAAATCCTGCACCAGGCATAGATTTTATTGTTTCAACAGCTTCATCCAGTGAATATAATTTTGTTCTGTCTGTTAGTTTTCTAGCTTCCATATATCGTTTAGATCTTTTCATGCTGGCCCCTCCTTACGCTACTACTTCGATGCCCATATTTTTTGCCGTACCTTCAATTATCTTCATGGCACTTTCCATAGTTCTGGCATTTAAATCGGGCATCTTCATTTCAGCGATTTCCTTCACCTGATCTTTGGTGATCTTTCCAACCTTGATTGCATTTGGTTCACCCGAGCCTTTCTCAATTCCAGCAGCTTTCAGAATCAAGAAGCTTGCTGGCGGTGTCTTAAGTATATAGGTGAAGGATCTGTCAGCATAAACAGTAAGTACCACAGGAAAAACTAATCCTGGTTTGTCTTTTGTTTCAGCGTTGAATTTTTTACAAAATTCCATGATATTTACTCCATGCTGACCCAGTGCAGGGCCAACCGGTGGCGCTGGACTCGCTTTTCCAGCTTCAAGTTGCAGTTTGATTTCTGCTATTATTTTCTTTGCCATTACAATACCTCCCTGTGGTCAAATGGAAATTAATTCCTCCCACGATTTTGCTATAAGATTTTTTCCACTTCAGATAACTTCAGTACAACTGGTGTTTCTCTTCCAAAAATACTTACTACGACTTTTATCTCCTGTCGTTCAGGATCAATTTCTGTCACCCTTCCAACAAAGTCCTCAAAAGGCCCGGAATTGATCCTAACCATTTCACCTAACTCAAAGTCAACTTCAACGGTAACGGCTTTCTTTTCTTTTCTTTCATATTCCTCAATTCCAACCAGTCTTAGCAATGCTCTTACCTCTTTATTCTTCAACTGTACTGGCTGACCGCCAACCGACACAAAATTAACCACATTCGGCGTGCTTCTGACAAGGTTAAATGTGTCTTCATTCATAATCATTTCTATAAACATATATCCGGGATATATTCTTTTTCTGCTTATTTTGAATATCTTGATCTCTTTTCTACTTGATAATTCTGCTATTTCAACTCTTCCT
The DNA here is from genome assembly GCA_041694295.1 of Petrotogales bacterium. Lineage (GTDB taxonomy): Bacteria > Thermotogota > Thermotogae > Petrotogales > Kosmotogaceae > JASMTM01. Next base: position 7,183 of record JASMTM010000064.1, on the reverse strand, counting down.
TCAATTTTTGCATATGTTATTTGTGGCTCAGAAATTTGTTGCCCGCGTGTTAACCTTGCATTTTTTCTTATGGCTTTTGTATTGTAGCTTTTTGGATAAACCATATAAACATCTTCATCACCGTTTTCTTTTTCCGTCACAATTCGTTTCATCTTAACGGTGTATACTATTCTTCCGTCAAGTTCACAAAAATAATCTCCGCTACTGGCCAAGGGCATACCCTGTCTTATACGGGAACCTGGTTTAATACCACTTTCAATCTTAGCGCTTTCAGGAACATAGTAGGTTTTAGTATATTTTCTATCTGCCGTTTCCACAAGAATGACCCGATAATTTTTGATCTCTTTAATAATCGCATCGTTCTTTGCGTTTACAGCAGGTTCTTCTGCAATCGGGTCTCCCTTTTGGACATCCTGATTTGATTTTACAAGTAATTTCGCATCCGGTAGAAATACCAATTTCTGAGCGGGAGAACTTCTATCAAGTTTCACCTCTTCAGGAACAAGAATTCTACCAAACAAATGTGAAAATCCGAAGGATTCGATCTTGGCTTCAAGTGCTTCTTTTATTGAGTTTTCTAAACCTGAATATGTTTGAATAATGTACCAGCTTTTTTTCACTAATAATCACCTATAGTGTACTTTATGCTCCAATAATTCGTTTTAACAATTCCGTAATTACATTTGTGTACAGTAAATCCATTAAAGCGAGAAAACCTCCAGCGACAATTAGAACAACAATTACAGCTCCTGTCGAAGAAACTAACTGTTTCCTATTCGGCCAGCTGACCTTCTTGGCTTCACTCCTTACTTCTGAAAAGAATCTCCAAAAACCTTTCTTTGCCATAAAAATCCTCCTGACAACAAGATACAGTTGTTATTTAGATTCTTTGTGTAGTGTATGTTTTTTACATCTGGGACAATATTTCATTGAATCTAATTTGTAGTCTTTTCTTTTGTTTTTTAAACGGTAGTAATTTCTGACGCCACACTCGGTACATTTCAGAGTCACGACTACCTTATTACCTCTTGTTTTTTTGGCCATATTGTCACCTCATTTATATATATCATAATTAATGGTGGTAAGGGGTGGGTTTGAACCACCGTAGGCGTTCTGCCAGCGGATTTACAGTCCGCCCCCTTTGACCGCTCGGGCACCTTACCACCGGTAATCGTTAGTGGAGCCAACGAAGGGACTCGAACCCCCAACCTGCTGATTACAAATCAGCCGCTCTTCCGTTGAGCTACGTTGGCCCAACAATCGATACTTATTATAACCGCTTATTTATAGGCTGTCAAGAGATAAAACACATGAAAAACAGCTTAAAATTAGATTCCGAATTCATTCAGCACTTTTGATATAATCAGCTATTAATTTTACCACTTTAAAAGATAACTCATTCTTGGGAAGTCGTGGAAGTTTTTCCTTTGTACCATCTTTCGTTATCATAAGCATCTCGTTGTAATCTGAATCAAAGCCTATACCTTCTTTAGAAATATCGTTTGCAAACACTATATCCAGTTTTTTATGGGTTAATTTCCGCACAGCTCTGTTTTCGATCTCTCTATCTTCAGCACAGAATCCAACCAAAATACTATCCTTTTTTCTCTTTATTGTACTAATAATATCTCTGGTTCGTTTCATTTCAATTAACAATGTTTCTTCTGATTTCTTTATTTTATATGATAATGGATTTTTGGGAGAATAATCAGAAATAGCCGCTGTCATCACGATAATATCTGCATTCTTAGCATATTTATCCACAGCTTCTCCCATTTCGAATGTGGTTTCCACTTTTGTTATCTCCACTCCGGCAGGAGGTTTTAGGCTAACAGGTCCTGAGACCAGATTTACTTTGGAACCAGCATATCTGAATGCTTTTGCCAATTCATAACCCATTTTTCCCGATGAACGATTGCTGACATAACGTACACTATCAACTTTTTCACGTGTTGGTCCTGCAGTCACCAGAACGTTATAATTTTCCAGAATCTTCTCATATAGCATGTATTCAATATTCTGAAATATCACATCATTTTCAGGATATCTTCCAGGACCTATATCACCACAAGCAAGATGTCCAAAGCCTGGTTCAAGTATCTCCCACCCTTTTTTCTGAAGAGATTTGAGATTTTCTTGCGTGGTCCTGTTCTCATACATTTTTACGTTCATGGTTGGGACGAGCATTTTTTTACCTTGAAAGGCAAGACATGTTGTAAGAAGAAGATTATCTGCAATTCCATGATTTATCTTAGCTATTGAATTAGCTGTTGCCGGTGCAACAACGAGTAATTCAGCCCAGTTAGATAGATCAGTATGAGGTATCCAGCCATTGTTGATATCAAACATGTCAGTATATACAGAGCAGTTGCCAACAGAAGAAAAAACAATTTCAGTCACCATTTTCTTGGCGTTGGGTGTTAATATTACTTTGATTTCAGCACCCGATTTTCTCAGTGAACTGATCAATCCCACAGTCTTGTATAGAGCAATTCCGCTGCTTACACAAATAAGTATTTTCCTGTTTTTCAGAATTGATGACATCTTAGTCTACCTTAGGCAACAATATCCTCAACATCTCTTCGTTTCTTATTCTTATCACGCCTTCCTCAAGTTCTTTCAACGCAATACTGACATGATCTCCAAGATCTTTTACCACAGTCTGATCGACTTTGGGCCTTCCAAAGTCTTCCAGTTCTTCTGCTCTCCTTGATGCTGCTATTGGTATAGCATACTTATGCTTTATCCTTTTAAGCAGCTTATCATAGTTAATTATCATCATAACTCACTCCTCACTTCTCTTTTATACTCAATTCTTCTATTCCCAATCTGTCTTTCACTCTATCTGTTTTTAGTTGCTCTGCAATTATTATCGATTCTATACTTTTCGAGGCCTGTTGTATACTCTTATTTACAACAACATAGTGAAAATCCGAAAGGTGTGATAGTTCCCACTTTGCATCACTTAATCGTCTTGATATATCTTCATTTTTTTCGGTTCCTCTTTTTATCAGTCTTTCCTTTAAAGCCTCAAATGAAGGTGGTGAAATGAAAATTGATACTATATCAGCAATCTTCTTCAGTACATTCAGTGCCCCTTGAACATCAATATCAAGGATAACACTTATTCCATTTTCAAGCTTTCCTTTAACGAAACTCGAAGATGTACCGTACATATAGCCATGAACCTCTGCCCATTCAAGCAGTTCTCCAGCTTTAATCAGCTCTTTGAACTTTTCATCAGAAACAAAGTAGTAGTCTACACCTTCCTTTTCACCTTTTCTTTTGGGTCTGGTCGTATATGATACAGAAAACGTAAAATCATCAAATTTCTCCAGTACCTTTTTTATTATTGATGTTTTACCCACACCTGATGGTCCGGTTATTATAAAAGGAATCCCATTCATTTAGCTGCGTTTCTCCCGGCTTCTCGGATTTCTTCAATCAATTTTTCTATATCTGTAAAAGTCTGCATGAACCTTGAAGCTATTGTTTCAGGCTGAATGGCACTGAGTATTATATGATTGCTATCAGTTATAACAATAGCCCTGGTCTTTCTTCCATATGTGGCGTCAATAAGTTTACCTTCTTCTTTAGCCACTTCTTTTAATCTTTTCAGAGGAGCAGATTCAGGATTAACTATAGCAATTACCCTGTCACCAATGATTACATTTCCAAAGCCTACGTTGATCAAGCCATACAATTCAGGACACCTCCTATTCCACGTTTTGTACCTGTTCTCTTAGTTTGTTAACAAGTGTTCTTCCCTCGACACTCAACGAAGATATTTCCATTTTCTTTGATTTCGCTGCGATGGTAGATAATTCTCTGTGCATCTCCTGACATAAGAAATCAAGTCTTAGCCCAACTTCATTTCCATCATCCAGTATTTCCGAAAATGAATCTATGTGTGATTTCAGTCTTACAATCTCTTCACTAATGTCAGCCTTTTCAGCTAGCAGGGCAACTTCCTGTTCTAGTCTTTCTGTATCAAGCTCATGTTCTACGAGTTCTGATATCCTTTGCGAAATTAAATTCCGGTAGTAATCTGCGAAATCACCGGAAGCTTTTTCCAGCTCATCTGCGATCCCGTCCAATTTCTCAAGGTAACCCTTCATAACCTTATGTAAGTTCTGCCCTTCATTTTTCCTGTCTTCATTTAGATTGTCTATGGCTTTCTGCAGCGCTTCTTCCAGACAGTCCCATATCTTCTCATTGAGTTCACTTGAAACCTGATACTTCATTATGTCCTTCATTCCCGACATTACTCCAAGAGTTACTCTATCAGGAATCTTAAATTCATCAGCTATTGTCTTTAATGCATTGTAATAAGCTCCTGCCAATCCTAAATCAACCTGTATGAGATCGGTTTTCTTCAAAAAAACAATATCTATAAAGACTTTTATTGAACCACGTTTCAATCTCTCTCTCAAATATCTTGAAGTCTTGACCTCTATTTCAGAAAAACCTCCGGGTACATTTGCATCAATCTTTAGATATTTCGAATTCACGCTTTTTATTTCAATAGAGCAATGTATATCGTTTTTTTCGTTTTCGGCCTTTGCAAACCCTGTCATGCTTGTAAGCATATCATTCACCTCAGAAAACCCATTATGGTTGATTATATTCAATTATAACCAATAAAAGCTAAAAATTCAAAAAAGAAACGACATTTCTCAGTATTTCTATAAATTCATCAATTTCTTCATCAGTTGTATATCTAGACATACTTATCCGAAAAGATCCGGAAATCTTTTCATCGCTTATATTCATCGCATTAAGAACATAATCACCTTCACCACCCAGTGTTGAACACGCAGAAGAGATGCCAACATATACACCCTGTTCAGATAATGCATTCACAATAACTTCTCCCTTAATTCCGGTGAATGATGCGTTAATCGTATTGACAACTGTTTTTTCCGGTGAGCCATTCACTATTCCACCAAGTGATTCAATCTCTTCGATTATTCTTATCTTATAATCGTTAACTCTTTTACTATCATCATAAAGGGATTCTAATTATTTTTGCAACGCCAGCGCAGTACCTACAATTCCCGGAACATTTTGGGTACCCGATCTCATACCACGTTCCTGTCCACCACCTGTAACCACCGGTCTAATGGGAACACCTTTTTTAGCATACAGTAATCCAACTCCTTTAGGACCATGGAATTTGTGCCCACTAAATGATGCGAAATCACAGCGTGCCCTTTCGACGTTAAAATCCAGCTTGCCTATTGCTTGAACAGCGTCTATGTGAAAAAGGATCTCTTTGTTTTCTAAATAGTTACCCATTTCTTCATAGGGTTGAATTGCTCCAGTTATATTGTTTGCAGCCATCAATGAAACAAAGAATGTATCTTCGTCGATCTCCTCAATTAATTTTTCAAAACTCACCACACCATCACTGTCAGGTTTTACTGTTGCTATTTCTATATTATAAAGATTCTTCAAATCCCTCAGGGTATCAAGAACTGCCTTGTGTTCTATGCCTGTTGTAACCACTTTATTTTTTCCTTTTCTATTAAGAACAGAAGATCTTAGCGCCCAGTTAATTGATTCAGTTGCGCAGGAAGTGAAGTAAATTTCTTCAGGTTTTGACTTTAAAAGTTCAGCTATTTTCTTTCTTGAATCCTCCATAGCATTTTCCGCTTTAATTCCCATATGATGAACAGCATTGGGATTTCCGTATGCTTCACTGTGGAAAAAGTTCATTCTTTCTAAGACATCACGGTCAACCTTTGTAGTGGCATTGTTATCAAGATATATCATTGATCAACGTCTCCAATCAGGTCATAAAATTCGTCTTCTTCTATGATCTTTACTCCCAATTCCTTTGCTCTGTCATATTTTGACCCAGGATCTTTACCCTTAATCAGCAAATCAGTATTTTTTGAAACCGACGATGTTACATCGGCACCCATTGCGGTTAATAACTCCGTAGCTTCTTTTCTAGAAAATTTCTCAAGTTTTCCTGTTAGTACAACTGTCATGCCTTTCAGCTTCGTTTCTATCTTTTCAATTTCTTCTGTTGTGTTAACCTCTTCTTCAAACACCTGAATCTCTTTTTTTATGTGATCTTTGCTGAAAAATGTGCTTATCTTTTTTGCAAGATCAGAACCGACTCCAGGGATCTTTTCCAGATCATTCCTGGTTGCTTTTTTCAGGTTTTCCAGCGACTTAAAATATCTCGCAAGATCCATTGCAAGTTTGCTTCCTACGCCTGGGATACCCAGCCCTACCAATAATTTATGGAGAGGATTGTTTCTGCTCTTATCTATTTCTCTGAAAAAGTTTTCAACTGTTTTTTCTCCTATACCCTCACCCAATTTCCTTAGATCTTCCGGCGACATCTTATAAAGATCTGATGGTTTGTTAATGATACCTTCATTAACGAGCCTTTCAACCAGTTTTTCTCCGACTCCACTGATATCCATTGCATCTCGTGAAACAAAATGCCGTATCCGCCTTTCTATCTTTGCCGGACACACAGGATTCATGCACTTAAATGCGACTTCATCTTCTTTTTCCTTCCCTACATCGTCTCCACAAACAGGACACTTTTCGGGTGGTTCGATTTTCTTTTCCGTACCATCACGTTCTTCTTTTATAGATTTAACAACCTGGGGAATTATTTCGCCTGCCTTTTCAACAAGAACTATGTCACCTTCCCTTATGTCCCTTTCTTCAATATAATCAAAGTTATGAAGGGTTGCTCTTCTAACTACTGTTCCAGATAGTTGTACGGGATCAAGTTCTGCGACTGGCGTTATAGTTCCGGTACGCCCTACCTGGAAATTGACTTTCTTGAGTTTGGTTCTTGCCTGTTCTGCAGGAAACTTATAAGCAATAGCCCAGCGAGGATTTTTGGCTGTGTATCCCAATATATCCTGATACGCTATTTTGTTAACCTTTATTACAACTCCGTCAACATCGTAATTCAGATCATTCTTCTTACTTTGCCAGTTGTTAGCATATTCAATAATTCCATCAACATTCCTTACTTTTTCTGCATTTGGCTCTGTCTTAAATCCAAGTTCTCCAAGAAATTCAAGCACATACTCCTGGGTTTCAAGACCGTATTCCAGCGGGAGAACTATCTGATAAAAAAAAGCATCAAGGTTTCTTTTGGCTACTTCTCTTGGATCAAGCTGCCTTAACGTACCGGAAGCAGCATTTC